>JAEUAF010000527.1 GCA_019695485.1 Sorangium sp. | reverse complement strand
ATTTTTCCTTGTCGGGCGTTGTTTCGTAAGGGGGGGCGAGGGGCTCCCCGGGGCCATTCTGCGGTTCGTGGGGCGAGCTCGCGTTTTGGGCGATCGTTTTTCGCCGCCCTGGACATTGGCGCGTTTCAGACGACCGAGCGCGCTTACTTCCTCGTGGATTCGTCCGCGGCACCGGAGGACCAACGCATGGCCAAGAACGCAGCCCTTCAGCTCGACCCCCCGAGTTCTCGTCGCCCCCGCAGCAGTGTCCACGGTCTGAGCCCCGGCAGCCTCGCTTGGAAGGGATTGGCCTTGGCGCAGCGCGCCGAGTCGACGCGCGGGCCGCGTGTCGTGGCCGTCTATTGGGACCCCCATTTTCAGCAAGCCCCTGCCGATGTTGCGGCGCTCGATGAGTTCTTGCGGATGCTGTTCCACTCCTCGTGGATGGCGAAGCTTAGTGCGTACGGGATGTCGCCGCCGCGTTTAGTCAGATCCATGGTCGCGACCGAGGTTCCGCCGTCGGTTCTGACACGCACGGGCCTCGAGGAGCGCCTGAGCCAGTGGCTCGGTTCGCCTGCCGGTTCGCAAAAGACGCGCAAGTCCGAGTCCCTGATGTACCTCGTGCTGACCCCGTGCCGCACCCGGCTCGCGTTCGCCGCGAGCGCGGCTGTTCCGGCGAGCGCTCGTCCCAACCTTCATTACACGGTGGTTCCGCTCGTTTCAACGACCGCGGACATCCTCGAGCAGCACTCGGCGGCGATCAGTCACGCCCTGATGCACGGCTTCGTCGAAACGCTGCGCCGCAGTTGATAGAGCGCGGTGCGCTCTGCGTCGGGCTGGGGAGCGAGTGCTCCCGTCGAAGATCTACGTGGACAAGAATCGCGTACTCGGATTTTCACGGCGCCAGATCACGGTGTCCATGAAGTAGTGGTGCAGGTTCACGAAGCAGCCGATCGCCGCCAAATACGGCGTTTCTCCCAAGGGGTCGCTGGGATCGCGCAACACGAGCAGTCCGTCTAGATACGCGGGAGCTCCGCGAAACAGGAGCCAGCCGAGCGCGATCGATGACACGCTGAGCACGAACAGCGCGACCGGCACTGACTTGAACTCCGGCGGCCCGGCACTGGCTCGCGCCTCGTTGCGCTTCAAGAGCCACACGAAGTAAAGATACTGGAGCGAGTGCAGGGCCGGGATCACGTACACGAGCAGCGGGTCGATGTGCGAAAAGAGGACCCAGAGCCACACCGTCACCAGTAGGCCAACCAGCGGCACTAGCGGCGGCGGACGGCGTTCTCGGCGCCACTTGCGGAGCAAGGCAATGCCCAAGGCCACCGAGCTCGCTAGAAACAGCACGCGCGTCGCCACGTCGAGACCGGGCGGATGTCGTAACGACGTGTACACCACGTCGTCGACACTGGATTCTCGGCCCAAATCTCGCGGGTTTCCGCGTGCACAGAGCCAAGCCGCGAAGCAATGAAACAAGACTACACGCCGCTCCAGCGTCGAATAGCGCACGCCTCGCCGCAGCGACAGCACACTGACCACGCCAAAGCCCTGCTTCACGTAGTGCCAACCCACGAGGAAGAACATGAGCTGGAACATCCAGCCGAGGCGCAGCGCCGAGTGGCAGCGCAGCGCATCGATCGCGAAAGCCGCGAGCGCGAGCGGGACCACGAAGCCCGCAATGATGTAGCGGGCGCGCTGGACAGGACCAAAGACTCGACCCAGCGCGCGCTCGCGGACGTCCTTGTAAAACAGCAGGTAAGTGACGGCGAAGTGCGGGTTATTGATCACGTTGGCGGCGTGAAACGTCAGAAACCCGACTATGAATTCTGCATCGTCGAGGCCGAGCCGCGCGCGCAACGCGAACGCCAACGGCAGGAGTACGAGCGTGCCGCCACCCACCAACAGAAACTCGAGACCTTGCGACACCAACCCGACACTTGGGAGCGCCTGGATGGGCGCCGCCGGCATCGTGTCAGGACCATGGGCTTGCACGCCTCACCCTGCAGCGTCAGCGGGCCGAGCCCGACACCCGTTCGCGTCGCTCGACGACGATCAACGCGAAGAGGCCGCAGACTTCGTCGCCCAAGTGCAGACGCTGATCGAGCGCGACCAGCCCACGCGCGACGAACCCGGGGATGTGTGTGTTGAGTTTCAAGCCACCGCTCAATAGATAGAGCCACTTGTGGAAGGGCTGCCGCTTGCGCAGCACGAGCTCCGGAAACTCGCGCTCGAGGCGCGCGTCGCTGTCGCGAAACACGCTGGTCGGGAGCCGCGTGTTCGCGCCCGTCATCCGGCCTTCACCGACCAAGCGCCAATCGCTCGCATCCAAGCGATACGGTTCGTGGTGGATTAGCCGGTGGAAGACCTGCCCGAGCGGAGTAAACCACGGTTCGACGAGACAAATTTTGCCGCCGGGTCGCAGGACTTGGCAGGCGCCGCGCAGAAATCCGCTCACGTCGGGTAGATGATGGAAGACATTGAACGCGATGATCGCGTCCAGACTTTCGGGCTCGAAGTGCTGCGTGATCCGGCAGGCGTCGACGGTACGGTCGATACCTGCAATCGGTACGCACTCGCTCGTTACGGCATGCGGCGCGAGGTCTTTCAGAAAGCCACCACCCGATCCGAGCTCCAACACACGCGGGTAGTAAAGCTCCGGGATTTCCGCCAATAATCGCCGATAGACATCCAGGTAGATGTTGTAGAGCAGCGCATTTTTGCGGATTTTCCCCGCATCCGCGCCAATTTCCTGGCTCGCGAGCTCGGGTTCGCTGCTCATGGGCTGGGTGCTGGCATTCATGCGCCGGCGTCCACCATAGAGAGTGGAGGTCCTGCGTGCAACTTACCGCCACGGCCCTGGTCGGAGACCGCCGGCGCCGGGGAAGAGTCGGCGTCTCGCTTCACTTTGCAGCCGCCCGCTGCTACTGGAGTGGGCGAAAAAGCGGGTTCAGGTCATGTCCATGAGTTTCCCTTCCGATAGCCACGTGGCGCCAAGCGCAGCGTCTCCTTCCTCGACCGACTTCGAACAGAGGGAGTCCGAACGTCGAGAACTGAGGTTACAGCGACTCCGGCGCATTGCCGACGCGCGCAGCAATTTGGCTGGGCTCCGTTCGTACTACGCGAGTCAGATCCGGGAGCTCTTGTGCAGCCTCATTTTGCCCTCGAGTCGCGTCCTCGACGTCGGTTGCGGGTTCGGCGACTTACTGTCGAGCGTTGCTCCCACCTCATCGATTGGCATCGATCTTTCGCCGGAGATGATCGCGCGGGGCAGAGAACGTAACCCCGGCCTCGACCTGCGGGTGCTCGACGTCGAACGGGATCCCCTCCCGGAAGGGCCGTTCGACGTCATTCTGCTGAGTGACACGATCGGCCTCTTGGGTGACATTCAGAACACCCTGCAGCGCCTGCGTCCGCTCCTCTCGGAGAATGGGCGCTTGGTGGTCACTTATTACAACTTCCTGTGGGAGCCCGCGCTACGCGTCGCCGAGCGCTTGGGGGTCAAGACGAGGTGGCCTGACCAAAACTGGCTTTCCATGTCCGATATTCGTGGAATCCTTGCTCTTTCGGGCTACGAGGCGGTGCGCGAAGGGACCGACGTGCTGCTGCCGCTCGATGTTCCCGTCGTCTCCGCGCTGGCGAATCGGCTGCTCGCCAAGCTGCCGCTCGCGCGCGACGTCTCCCTCGTGGACTACTTCGTGGCTCGCCCGGTGCCCGTCGCGCTGCCCGAGACGTTACCGTCGGTCAGCGTGATTTGTCCGTGCCGCAATGAACGCGGCAACATTCGCGAAGCCATTGCGCGCACGCCCGTGATGGGGCCTCGCACCGAGCTGGTCTTCGTCGACGGCAATTCGAATGACGGAACGGTTGAGGAGATCGAGGCCGCCATTCGCGACTACCGCGGCCCGCTCGAGCTCAAGTTGGTGCTCCAGGGGAATGGCAAAGGCAAGGGCGACGCGGTGCGCAAGGGCTTTGCCGCCGCCAGCCACGAAGTGCTGATGATTTTGGACTCCGATCTGACGGTTCCGCCGGAGGATCTGCCAAAATTCTACGAAGCGCTGGTCACGAAGAAGGGTGAATTCATCAACGGCGTCCGCTTGGTCTACCCGATGGAACAGCAGGCGATGCGCTTCTTGAATCTGCTCGGAAACAAGTTCTTCTCGGCGGCGCTCTCCTGGCTGCTGGAGCAGCCGATCAAGGACTCCCTGTGCGGGACCAAGGTCTTGCTGAAACGCGACTACGACAAGATTGCGGCCAATCGCGCGTTCTTTGGTGAGTTCGATCCGTTCGGTGACTTCGACCTGCTATTTGGTGCGGCTCGCCTCAACCTTCGCATTATCGACGTCCCGGTGCGCTACCGCGCGCGAACCTACGGTGAGACGAAGATCCATCGCTTTTCGCACGGATGGCTGCTGCTACGCATGACAGCCTTTGGCTTCCAGAAGCTGAAACTCAGGGGGCGCGCCCGTTAGGTCACCCGGCCCGTCTGTCCCCGTTCGCGACGGTTCTCCCGCCTTGCTAGCGCTGCTAGTTCGGGCGTCGCGTGAAAAGTCGAGTCCGCCGTCGAAGTGCGCGTAAGAAATTTTCAGCGCGATGACGGAGCTTTGCGCGCTCGCCTTGAAGGCGTTCCATTCCGCAGTTCTTACCGGGAATTGTCCCAACAATCCGCGCGCGGGCTGCCTGCTGGGGGGCCGTCGGGTGACAACTCTCCCTCGGAGGCTTTTATGCGACCACTGCTAGTTGGATCATGCGCGTTGACTCTTGGCTTGGGGCTGCAACTCACGGGTTGCGGCGGCTCTGACGACGGTACGGACCTGCCCTCGGGTGGCGGTGCGTCCTCATCTTCCGGCGGAGCCCAGGCTCGCGCCGGTTCCACCGGCATAGGTGGCGCAACCGGCCTCGGCGGCGCGACCGGCCTCGGCGGCGCGACGGGGACCGGGACAGGCACCGGGATGTTCACGTTCACGTTCACGGGCATGGGCACCGGGACGGGCACGAACGGCCGCACGAACACGTTCACGGGCATGGGTACCGGCACGGGCACGACCACCGCCACCGGCTCGCGCACACGCACGAACACCGGCACTGGGACCGGCACGGCGACCTCTACGGGCTCGCGCACACGCACGAACACCGGCACCGGGACCGGCACGGCGACCTCTACGGGTTCGCGGACACGCACCAACACGGGCACCGGGACCGGGACCGGCACCGGCACGGGCTCGCGAACTCGGACGGGCACCGGCACCGGCACCAGCACTGCGACCGAGACCGGCACCTCGACCGCGACTGGCTGAGCCGACGACGCGACTGGACGAGGCGTACTCGCTGGAGTGCGCCTCAGCAGCGCCCCTGCCTTGGCAAGAATACGCGCCGAGGTCAGGGGTTTTTGCGTATGCGGCGCGTGGCTTGCGACTGCGCGCAGCCCTACTTCAGGAGATCTGACTTTCGGACGCGCGAGATGCGTACGAAGGATGAGTCGGTATTTTGGAACTCTTCCACGGGGTCCGTCGGCACGTCCTGCCAGACATCGAAGCCGGGGAGCGGCTTCCTCGTCTCGAGATCGACCTCCTGAACCAGGTAGGCGTCCTTGTACAGCTTGCGCGACAGCTCGTTCAGGAGCCCCCGATTGGCATCCGCGCCGGATATGTCGACGGCGCCGTAGTCCATGATCGTGAACAAGCCGGGGCGGTCCGTCAGAATCATGATCCGCTTCTCCCCGAGTTTTTCGAAGAAGCGCCAGGTCTGAGCCGCTTCCCGCGTGACGATCATGACGTTCACGAAGCGGGCTTCGCTGGCCGTCGGCAGGTGCATGGAGAACAAAGCCGCGCTCGACAACAGCGTGATCGACATGGCCGACGACATCCAGCTCGAGGACACGCGCCTGGCCAGGCTCTTTGCGCCCAGCGTCAGCGCCCAGGCGGCGCCAAAGGCCACCGCGGTATCGAGCCACACGAACAGTCGACACGCCGCGGCATGTAACGACTTGCCCCAGAAATACGAAAAGCAGATGACCATCTGGAGCCCAACCACGGCTCCTACGAAGACAACGAAGTGCAGGGTTTGAGGCGCAAGTCTCTTCTCGCGAAACGCGCGCGCGAGCGTGAAAGCTAGGGCCGAAAAACCCACCAGGGCGAGCGACAACAAGAGCGGCGCATGCGGGCCCTCGAAGTTGAGCGGCTCGCGCAAAATCCCCAGATACTCGCGCAGGTTCTCGTTGAAATTGTGCAGGCTGAAGAGGGCCGCGCTGAGCGGCTGCTCCGCGTCGTGCGCCTTTGCCACCGCTTGCCAGTAGCGAGGCAGAAGGAACGCGGGACACAGCGAGTACACCCAGCCAAATTCCGCCAAGCGGGCGCGTGGCGCGAGCTTGAAGACCAGCAGCAGGCCGATGACTAGCGCGATCATCGCCGAGCCTTCATAGCGGACGTGCGCGAACAGGCAGAGGGTCAGCGCTAGCAAGGCTAGTTGCCGAGCGGACTTATCGCGCAGATAGTCCGCAAAATTCCGTACGAGCATCAGCAACACGAAGGCCGACAGAAAATCGAAGCCGCCGGAGCGCGCAGCGACCAGCGTGTTCGGATTCGCGGCCACCAGCACCGCCGCGGATAGACCGAGCAACTCACCGCCCAGCGTCTTTCCCAGTCGATAGCAGGAGAAGACGAAGCACACGAACAAGATCGCGTTCATGTGGAACGCGTTCTCCGGGTGATAGCCGCGGACCAGGTGAAGCAGGCTGACCAGAAAGGGGTACAAGGCTGGGCGTCGATCCGTGACCAGCGAGAGCTGCCAGAAATTTTCGAAGTACCATTTGCCGGTCACCGCGAAATTCGCAGTGTGCCGCAGGAAGAGGTTCTTCGAGACACCCACCAGGTTGGCTTCATCGGCGAGTACACGAAAGCTGGCGGGCACCGCGAACAGCACCACACAAGAGACGGCCGCCGTGACCAGCAACCCCGCTCGATTCTCGATCACCCATGTGCGCGGCGACATCTCGCGCAGGCGAGGCAGTTGAAGGCCCGCGTAAACGAGCAACAACACGAGCAGCACGTAGTACGTGCTGGCGACGAAATACGGCTCGTTGAGGCTCGGGTTACGAATGGTGACGGCTAGCAGCCCGAGCGCGCCGAGCGGTGGCACCAGCAAAACCAAGGCGGCAGGCCTGTACCAACTTCGCTTGATGGCCGAATCACTCATGTTCGCCTCTCCCGGCCATTCCAGGCCGGGGCAACGCTTTGGGGATTAGCAGGGGCCGATGGCCCAATTGATGGTCCAGCCGAGCTTGTCATCCGTGACGTTGAATTGGGCCGAGCAGGCCTGGCCGTACTCCACCATTCCACGCCGCATGAAATGCACGGAATTGGCCCAATTGCAGCCGAGATGTCGGTAGCGCGTGTCGATCACGACCTCATCCGAAAGTTTGAATTCGGCCCAGGTGAACATGCCGTCGCAGATGTTGGTGCTCGTGATCTCACAGGTCTGCGTGCTCTCGCCAGGCTCGAAATTCAGCAGATCGTAGGAGCGCGTCTCGCCCACCGTCGAAATCTCTCGCCACGGCTCGATCGGATTCAGCCAGTACAGAAGGTTGGACTCGAGTTCTGCATTCAGCGCGCTGAGATCGAAGCCGAACACCGGCTGCATGATCTCCACCCGCTCGCGGATGCCACTCATGTTGACCAGGCAGTGTTTGAACGACACGCTCTCCGGGATCAAGCGCGCGCCAGCCGCCAAC
Organism: Sorangium sp.; assembly: GCA_019695485.1. Classification (GTDB taxonomy): domain Bacteria; phylum Myxococcota_A; class Polyangia; order Polyangiales; family Polyangiaceae; genus PMG-095. The sequence goes on along the minus strand of JAEUAF010000527.1, from coordinate 2,139 downwards.
AGCGGCTTGATGTGCTCGAAAATAAGCAGAATGCCTTCGTCGAGCCCCTGCGAGCCGATCGTCTCCGTCACGAACACGTCGACCTTCTCGTGGATCAGGTCGAGCGCGACGAGGTCCTTCGAGTGGGCGTTGATCAGGGTGATTTTGTCGCTCAGCCCGTTCGCCGCAAATACCTTTTCTGCGACGCGGGACAAGACCGGGGATTGTTCGACGGTATATACGTGCTTCGCGCCGAGGCTAGCGGCCACCAGGCTCAACAGTCCCGCGCCGGTACCGACCTCCAGCACCACATCGCCGGGCCGGATCTTGGCCTTCATGGCCTCGTAGTAGCGCTCACCCCGCGGTAGGTCATTGACCATCAGGATGTGTTCCTTGACGGGCAAGTCGGTGTTCGGTTGGGCCTTGGTGTTTTGCCGCGGTTCGCTTACCTCGGCGCTGGTATCGTCTGCCATCGAGCTTGCCTCAAGAAATCGGGCGGAGCGTGCGTCATGGCGCCCACGAGGTCAAGGCTTCTCCCTGGCTCGCTCGGCTCGTCCAGAGTCGCTCTGTCGCAGTGCGCCGAGCGAAGCTGCCTGGTCCCGCGTCGAGAATTCGGGCGTAACGTCGATGCGTCGCGCCCGCAGAAATCCAGGCGCAGTCGCTATTAGTCACCTCGCCACGAATCTGCCAGGCAGCCGTTTCTCGCGGCGCGGGGACGGGCAGCCCGCGCGCCGCCTAGGACGAAAATGTGCCTTATGTCAACGGTCCCCGGGGTACTGTCTTGATGCGCCGCGCGTGGCGGCGCCGATCCCCCGAAGATGCTAAGCATTTGGACTCGCCCGTTTGGCTGCTACGGGGCTCTTTCAAGAAGGTCGCATGAAGACTCAGGATGCCTCTTTGAATCTGGCTGATTGTCGCGTCGTAGTCACGGGAGGCAGCGGCTTTCTCGGTAGCCACGTCGTGGAGGAACTCCGGGCCCGCGGGGCCAAGGCGGTCGTCGCTCCTCGCTCGAGCGAGGTCGACTTGACCGACGCCGGGGCGACCCAGCGCATGTTCGCGGAGCACGCTCCGGATTTGGTGATCCACTTGGCGGCCAAGGTCGGTGGCATCGGCGCCAATCGCAAGTTCCCGGGCACGTTCTTTCGCGACAACATGGTGATGGGGCTCAACGTGCTCGAGAGCGCGCGAGTGTGCGGCACGCGCAAGGTCGTCGTCACTGGGACCATCTGCGCTTATCCGAAGTTTGCTCCGGTTCCGTTCCGTGAGGACGATCTGTGGAACGGCTACCCTGAGGAGACCAACGCACCCTATGGGATTGCCAAGAAGGCGCTGCTGGTGATGGCGCAGTCTTATCGGCAAGAGTTCGGGTCGAACTTCGTGACCCTGTTGCCCGTGAATTTGTATGGTCCTCGCGATCATTTCGATTTGGAAAATTCGCACGTCATCCCCGCGATGATTCGCAAGTTCGTCGAGGCCGACGCGGCGGGGCGCGCCGAGGTCGTGCTGTGGGGAGATGGCACACCCACCCGCGAATTCTTGTTCGTGCGCGACGCGGCGGCCGGTATCGTCAGCGCCGCTGAGCGCTACGACGAGCCAGATCCCGTGAACCTGGGCGCGGGCTTCGAGATTTCGATGGGCGAACTAGCGGGCCTCATCTCTCGCAAGGTGGGCTTCCGTGGAGGCGTTCGCTGGGACACGTCACGCCCGAACGGCCAACCGCGCAGGATGCTGGATACGTCGCGGGCGCGTGAGCGCTTCGGCTTCGTGGCGAGCACGACCTTCGAACAGGGGCTCGACGAGACCATTCGCTGGTACCGAAGCCATCCGGCGGCCGATTAGCTCGCTCTTCAGGAAGTGGGCGGCGCGGTCGCACACACGTTTGCGCCGCGCCTGCGCGCGCACAGCTGCCTACGTCGCGCTTTGCGTGCGCCGCACGCGGCGAGCGGGGAACGCCAGCGTTCGGCGTGACATCGGCCAATTCTGGATAATCCTACGCTTGGCGATGATTCAGAAACAGGCACTGTTCGGGGTCGGGTTGCTCGGGCTTGCGTCGGGGCTTTCGTTTGGTAGCTCCGCCTGCAGCTCGTCGAAGAGTGGCGACGCCGCGAGCGGTGGCGCGGCGAGTGCAGGCGTATCCGCCGCAAGTGGTGGAAGCGCAGA
>JAEUAF010000186.1 GCA_019695485.1 Sorangium sp. | reverse complement strand
AGCGGCGCCCGCGGGCAGCTCCGTCGCCAGCATCGAGTAGAGCGCGATCGAGTAGCCTTCCTGACCGAGACGCGCGACTTCGGCCGCGCCCGCGGCGAGCGCGCCGTCCCCGTGTTCCAGGAGCTCGCGCCGGTGCTCACCCGTGCGGACGAGCAGGAACGCGCCGAGCAGCGCGCGCAGGCCGGCGCCGCTGCTGCCTTTCTCGAAGCGCGCGTTGGCGCGCTTCAGCTGATGGCGAACGACGCCGACTAGCGTACCAACGCGTTCCCGACTGGTCTCGCCGTCGAGCAACAGCTGGTACGCCTTCTGAGCGAAATTCTGGTCGTCGATCGCGGCGACATCGATCGGGCCTCCGAGTTGGGCGACGGCTGGAGCCGCAGGCCGGGGCGGCGGTGCTGAGGCGCAACCGCTGCCGAGGCTGAGCACAAAAAGCCCACCGCAAGCGAGGGTCTTAGATCCGCGAACACGCATCCCAGCGAGTGTACACCGCGCGGCTCGTCGCTCCAAAGTTCACCTCGGACGATCCGCGCGCCGTTTTGTGGTTTGGATCGCTCAGAACACGACGTCGAGGCGCAAGTGCACCCCGAACATGCCGGGGTCGGCCAGTCGTCCGCCAAGCGGCAGCAGGACGCCCGCGCTCGGTCGAATCTTGCCGAGCTTCAGGCCTACCCGCGGTTCCAGCACGAACTGGAACGGACTCGGCGGCGTGGCGGGAGACTTGTAGCCGACCTCGGGAATCATCAGCGTCGTCATCCACAAATCGGCCCCACCCCAGAACTTGGGGATGATGTCGTAGGTGCCACTTAGCACCGTCACGTTGCGCAGCGACAAGGCGTTGCTCGTGTAATAGGTGCCCTGCGTGGTCGAGTCGTGAAAATCGTCGAACGAGCCACCCATGCGTAAGCCAAACGCGAACTTGGTCGCCGCGCTGAGTACGAGCGCTCGTCGCTCATGGCGAATTCCGATGCCGAGCAGCACTGGCAAGCGCTTGGAGGCATAGAGCTCGCCATCGCGATAGCCGCTGCTCGCGTCAGCGATCAGATTGGTGTCGTACTGATTGGTATCGCCGAGAGCCGCCTTACCGCTGGGGTTCGGATCGCCCTGAGCCACCGGCACGCCGAGCCCGAAGAGGACCGGCAGCGACGTAATGTCCGACAAATAATGGCGATATTCACCCAGGATCTCGGGTGCGCCAAAGGCGGTCACGCTGGTGGTCGTGGGTCCCAACGCTGACGATGCGTAGGTCCAAGGCAAGCGTAGACCCAAGCTGAACGTTCGCGACAGATCGACGCTGCCACCGAGGACGAAGGCAAGCGACGTGGACTTCGCCGGCCGATTGCCGTTGAAGCCTGCGGGTCCGGGCTTCGGAGCTTGGCCGAAGCCGAGGATGAAATCGGCGAACACATCCGCCTTGTCCCGCGGGCGCGCCTTGATGACATCTTCCTCCTCTTCTTCCTCCTTCCGCTTCTCAGCGAGGGCTCCGGTCGCGCCTTTGGGCGCGTACGGACCCTGGTCGCTCTTCTCCGTACGAGCCGGGTCGTTACCCGTATCCATCGTCGCGGCGGACTTGTCCTCCTTACCGTCCTTCTTCTTATTCTTGCCGCCCTTGTCGGCCGCGAGCGCGTTCGTGCTCAAGAAAGTCGAGATCAGCGCCAAAGCCACGCACCATCGCATCCGTCGCTCCATGGGGGAAAAAGGGGGATTCTGAGCCCCTTCGTCGTCAAAGGGCTGCTCAGCGGGGCGAGACGTTACCACGCGAGGTTCGGTCCGCGGTAATCTACCGGGGGACCGATGTCCGAGCCGTCCGACCGCCCGACACCACACCGCCTCGCGGATTTCGAAATCGTTCGTCGCCTTGGCGCCGGCGGCATGGCGGAGGTGTTCCTCGGCAAGAAGCGTGGCGCCGAAGACACCTTCAAATTGCTCGTTTTGAAGCGAGTTTTGCCTGCTTTTGGCAACTCCCGGCGCTTCCGCACGATGTTCGCCGAAGAGGCGCAGCTTGCCACGAGGCTCAACCACCCAAACATCGTCCAGGTCTACGATTTCCAGGACTATGGGGAGGAGGGGCAGCTCCTCAGTATGGAGTTCGTCGAAGGCCCGGATCTTCGTCGCTTGATGAAAGCAGCGCAGGCGCGAGGCCAAAGAATTCCGCCCTACGTGGCGGCTTACATTGTCGCCGAAGTCGCCAAGGGTCTGCACTACGCGCACGAGCGCAAAGATGAAGCAGGCGCACCACTCGATATCGTCCATCGCGACGTGTCGCCGCAGAACATCCTCTTGAGTTACGACGGCGCTGTCAAAATCGCTGATTTTGGAATCGCTTCTGCGAATCTTTTTCGCGAAGAGCCCGGCGTGCTCAAGGGCAAGACGGCTTACATGTCGCCCGAGCAAGCGCGCGGAGAGCGCGTCACGCGGCGCACCGACATCTATTCGCTCGGCGTGGTGTTCCACGAACTGCTCACTGGGCGACCGCTTCACGGCGAAGCCGAGGGGCAAGAGCTTCTCGAAGCAGTCCGTGCGGGCCAGGTAGAACCGCCGAGCACGTTCGTGCGCGAACTGCCGCCGGAGCTCGAGGAAATCGTGATGCGCGCCTTGGCACGCGATCCCGCGCAGCGCTTCCAGACATCGCGTGAATTGGCCGCCGGCATCAGTCGCGCGCTGATTCAACGCCAAGAGTTGGTCGACTCGCACGTGATCGAAGTGGTGATCACGCAGCTCATCACGCGCGAGCACACTTCGCCAGGGCCTGCGCGCGGCTCAGAGGTCTTGGGTGACAGCCTCTACGGCCCCGACTCGATCGGCGGTCAGGCATCGGTATCAGTCGCAGCCGTCGAGGCGGGTGCGCCCGTCGCGGCCGAGGACGAGCAGACCGGTCCGGGTCGTCCGGGTCGCGATGGGGGGCGTGAACGCGCGGGGCGCGAAGTGCGTCACGTGGCCATCGTCAAATTGCGTCTACACGGGGTGGATGAGCTGGTCGCCACTGCTGGATCCGTGCAGGCAGCGCGCGTCTTGGATCAGCTACGCAGCACGTTGGGGGAGGCCGCGTTTCGACGCGGCGCGCACGTGTCTTGGGAACCCGCGCGCCCCGTGGCTTCTGGCGCGCTTTCAACCAGTACGCGCGCACGCGCTGTCGTCGGGCTCACTGCCAATCCGTCACGCGCGCCCTCGGACGCGATTTGGCTCGCCATCGATGTGCATGAGGTGATCCGGGGTTCGTCGGAAGATCTGCCCGTGCGCTTGCAGGCGAGCATCGGCATCGTGCGCGGTATCGCCTCCGGGCGGCGCGACAAGGCGGGTCACTTGGTGAGCCACGAGCTACACGAGCCTGCCAATTACCTGGCGGACATGCTCGGCGACCAGGCGCCTCCCGGCGTGTCTTGGGTGGCCGGCGGCTTGTATCGCTTGGTGCGGCGTGACTTCGTTTGGGGTGATGCGCCGACGGTTCAAATTTCAGAGGCAGGGGAGCGCAATCTGCCCGAGAATATGCGCATCTACTCGCTCTTGCGCCCGCACACGCGCGAGGAAAAGCTGCTCGAGGTCACGCTGCCGAGCGATCTGATTGGTCGCGACGCGGAGCTCGCCGATCTGCATGCCGCCTACTATGGCGTGGTCGGCAACGAGCAGGCCGTCGGTCTGACCGGAGCGCGCGTCATCTACGGCGAGATGGGCATCGGCAAGAGCGCGCTGTTGGCGACGTTTCTCAACGAACTGCCGCCGGACGCGAAGATGCTGCGCGTCGAGTGCTCGCCGGTGATGAGCGAGATCCCGTTTGCGACCGTCGCGGAGTGGGTGCGCGAGCTCACGGAGACGCGCGTCGATCAGCCGATGGATCAAGCGCGCGTCTTGATCGAAGCCGCGCTCGGCGAATACATCGCAGAGGAAGAAGGCCCCGAGGTCGTCGAGTGCATGGCCGAGCTCGCCACCGGCCGCGTGCGTGTCGCGGCTGACGAAGCGGACGTCGTGCGCAGCCGCCAGCTGGTGGCGCAGGGGCTCAGTCGCTTCTTCGCCCGCGCAACCAGCGAGGCGCCGTTGGTGGTGGTGATGGATGGCCTGCAATGGGCCGATCGCCAGAGCTTGGAGCTCATCTGCGAGTTCGTGCGGCGCGCGGAGCCGCTGCCAGTGCTGATTTTGCTGGCAACGCGTCCGGACGATCGCGTGCTCGACTACATCGAGGGTTTGGTGCGCGTCGAGCTCAAGGGCTTGGGCGCCGATCAACAGATTCGACTTTTACAGGTGCGACTCGGCGTCAACGACGGCGTGGCGCAGGTCTGCGCGGAGCTCGTGCCGCGCGCCGCGGGAAATCCCTTCTTCCTGCTCGAGATGGTGGACGCGCTCTTGGAACGCGGGCTACTCGAGATCCGCGAAGGTCAGGAGGGGCGACAGGAGCTCGTGCAGACCGAGCGCGGCGGAGACGTCGCGCTCACCTTGCCGTCGACGCTGGAGCAGCTGATTGCCGACCGCTTGAACGAGCTGCCGAGCGAGGAACACGCGGTGATCGACTGGCTCGCCGTGGCAGGCGGGCCGTTGTCCGTGCGCGACCTCGACGCCACTAGCGTCTTCGAAAACGAGGAGCCGGTGACGCGGCTCTGCGCGCGCGGGCTGTGTGACTTGAGGGCCGAGCTGGTCGACGTGCGGCACCCGTTGAGCCGCGACGTCGCGTACCGCGCGCTCGATCGGAGACGCCGCGTGCGCATGCATCACGCCTTGGGGGAGCACTTGGCCCGCACGCCGCTGGCACGTGGCCTGACCGCCGCAGTCGTCGCGCGCCACTTCGCGCGCGGCAACGCCAAGAGCGAGGCAGCGAGCTACTATTTGGAGGCCGCCAACGCGGCGCGTT
>JAEUAF010000838.1 GCA_019695485.1 Sorangium sp. | reverse complement strand
TGGGTCGTCAGAATGATGGTCACGCCGCTGTTTCGGAGGCCCCGCATCAGCGTCCACATGTCGCGACGGAGCTCGACGTCGACGCCGGCCGTGGGTTCGTCCAAAAATAGGATTTTTGGCTCGTGGGCAAGGGCTTTGGCGATCATCACCCGGCGCTTCATGCCGCCCGACAGGCTCATGATCTTTTCCTTGCGCTTCTCCCAGAGTGACAACTGCCGCAGTGTCTTCTCGATGTAGTCCGGGTTTGGCGCATAGCCAAATAGGCCCCGACTAAACTTCACCGTGGCCATCACGGTTTCGAAGGCGTCGGTGCAGAGCTCTTGCGGGACGAGCCCAATCTGCGCGCGCGCCGCGCGATAGTTGCGGACGATGTCGTGCCCGTCGACGTGCGCGCTGCCGGTGGTCGGCGTCACGATGCCGCACACGATGTTGATCAGCGTCGTCTTGCCCGCGCCATTCGGACCCAGCAGCGCGAAAATCTCCCCCTTCTCGATGTCGAGATCGACCCCCTTGAGCGCGACTAAGCCGGACGCATACGTCTTCGTGATTCGCTGGATCGACAGAATCGGCGGCATGCGCGCTGGACCATACCTCAAGCACGCCTACGTGCTCGCGGCCTTTTTTGCCGGGCGCGCTGGGATCGCGGCCCGCGCTGCTTCGCGGCAAGCTCTGGGCGTGGTCCCCCATCCTGACGGCGGGTTTGGAGCGAACCGCCGCAGGGCGCGAGCCGGTTTGCGGACGCGCCGCGAGACGTTCGCTCGTGCGCGCAAAGTCAAGCGCGGATGGACCAAGCGCGCGCCGGCGTTTGCCTCTAGAGCGGGTGCGCGGCTGGCCGTTCTACGGCTCCGAGCCGCTCGCAGCCGACCTTTGCTCTGGCCCAAGGGAGTTTTCTTCGACGATGGAAGCGCCACTCTCCAATCCGTTCGCGCTGATCTCCACCGCTGATGTGGAACATGAACTATTGGTGCTGTTCGGCGCGGGTAAGAATCGGGATCTCGTGGTGCGCGTGCAGGGGGCGACGCACTCTGCGGAGCGCAGTGACGCCTTTCAGGAGCTCCTGCGCTCGCTCTCACTTTACAGCAGCGACATTTCTGACGCACAGGGGCTCACAGTGGCGCCGCCCGACGCCCAAACGCTCACGCGCGCGCTCTCCGTCCTCAGCGAGGCTCGGCTTCAGCATCGGCTGTTCGAGTACATCCTGTCCACGTTCGGTCGAAGACTGGTCGACCCTTTGGCGGAGATGTTGGATGCCGGCGAGGGCGGCCCGCTGCTGGAGCGAATGGTGGGGTTGCGTAGCGACCTGCTCGCGGGGATTAGGGAGCTTGGCTTGACCGAGGAGACGCGTGCCATGCTCGAGTCGGACCTCGCGAAGCTCCTGGCAGACGAGTACTTGTCGATGTTGGCCGAGCACGAAGAGAAGATGCAACGACCGCGCGTCAAGAAGCTCGCCCAGGAAGTGCTGCATCTGGTCGGGGTCACATTTCAGCGGGCTTTTCGAGCTTGGCCAGAGCACGCAGCGCAAATCGGGCAAGCCATCAGCCGCAATTTCTCGACCAAAGTGGAGATCGGTGAGCACCCGCTGTTGATTCGCCGACGCATCGTCGAGGCGATCGCCGAGTTCTTGTGGGTAGAGACGAGCTCCGATCTGAGCGGTGCTCTTTCTCAGCTATTTGCGCAGCGCGACTATGCAGGGCTGGTGGAGGGGCACGCCGTCGACTTGCCGCGCGCCGTTTATGATGAGTTCGCCGCCGCCTGCTGGCAGCTCGTCGCCGACCACTGCTAGGCGTGTCCCGGGCCGGGCGCTTAGGGGGCTCAGCCGGATGCTGCGCTCGGAGTGCTTGGGCCCGCTGCGATCACGTGCTGGGGGGTGGCACGGGCGCTGAGAACGACACGGTGGCCGACTGACCATCGCTGTTCGTCACATCGAAGGTGCCGGACGCACTGGCGCCAGCCGGTACGGGGATGACCCATTCGAGGTGGTTACGATAGCGGTATTGGCCTGCCGCGACGGGAGCGGCGGGCGGCCCGCTAGGGCTGAAGCTCTGCTCTTGGATGTGCAGTCTGGCGGTTGCCTCGAGGTTCTGTCCGTCGACTTGCACCAGCCAATGCGCCTTGTCCTCGGCCAGCGACACCTTGCTGCTGGTAACGGTTGGCCCGGGATCGCGGACTGCCTTGCCCGCGAGGTAGCCTGCCGAGCTTACCCCCATCAGCACCAGGAAATTGCTTGGAATCGAGGGTAGAGCCGAGAGCCGGGCGGGATCGGCTGACAGCACGATGCTGATGAAGCCGGCCACGCCGACCAGCGTCCACACGAAGAACTGAAAGCGCTCGGGCATCACCACGCCGCCGGAGCTGATGAAGTCAGCAGGCGTTGGCGACTCCGGCCCGGCGCCTTTGGTGCCACGCGTCGAGCTGAGGCCGCCGACTGCGACGCTGGTTCCGACGCTGAGCCCCAAGAGCAGGGGGATGCCGTCGGGCACGTCCGGAAAATCCGCCTTCCATTGGATGAAGGCGTGACAGAGGTAGAAATAGGTGTAGCCGAACACGCTCGCGCTCGTCCACAAGAGGACCTGCAACTTCGACAAGCTATAGGTGCAGGTGTCCTTGTCGAGCACGAGTAGCTTCAACACACTGAACTTCTTGCCGCGCACCGAGAAGCTCTCGTCCATGCCCTTGGCTACTAAAAAGTACACGGTTGCCCCGATCACCGAGGTGAGCAGGAGTGCGAACACACGCAGCCAGTCGACACTGAATCTCGAGAAGGAGATCTCTTTTGGCGCCGAAGTGAGGCTCCCGACGCGGACCGCGACCTGACTCGGCCCTTCGAACGGCAGTGGCTCGAGCCCATAGACTTGGATCGCGCTCGGCTGCACGACGATGCAGGGCTCGGTGGCGTCCGGCGCACAGCCGGGCTTCGGGCGCAGCGGAGTGCGCCCAGGGATTTCGACCTGCGTGTCCAGGTCGTTGCCGAAATGGTCGCCGATGATGCTGAAGGCGCACAGCCGATCGAACAGGCCGCTCGGCTTACGCGTTGGGTACACGGTAGCGGTTAGGTTGCGAATCACGGGTGTCACTCGCTCATCCTCCGCGACTCGCAATTCGCCGGGGACGAGCAGTGGACGTTGCTTGTCGACCAGCACCTCCACCGTATAGCGGCCCGCCTTTAGCTCGCGAGGCAACAGGATCTCGAGCTGTTTAGCCTCCTTCTTGGCTGGGACATCGGTCGCGAGGGTGCCGTCATCGAGTCGCACGCTGACGCGGTCGTCGGGGGTTAGCCCATCGAGGGGAATCGCGAGTGCACCGCCGCGGGCAATCACCGCGGGCAGCCGCGTGGCCGATGGGATTGACACGCTGGACGCTGCGGCCTGGGT
>JAEUAF010000486.1 GCA_019695485.1 Sorangium sp. | reverse complement strand
CGGGCCGCCGATGCACGAGAGCGCGACGCGTGCCCAGAGACGGCAGCGCGAGCCGTTGGCGGTGATGGCGCGGCACTTCACGATCCGCCCCATAGGTGATAGGCAAACGGTGATTCGATCTCTTGTGGTTCTCTGGCGAGTTCATCCGCCGGAAGGTACGAGCACGTTTCCAATAGCAGTTTTCGCGCTTCCTCTGGCGAGGTGGCGAGCGCGAACATTACGCCGTGCGTGTAGTCGCAGAGGACTTCAGTCCAAAGGTACAGCCTCAGTTTTTTTCTCATGGCAGCTGGTGCCCCGCGAAGACCTCGAGCACGCGCACGGTGAACAGCGCATCAAATCCTGTTGGGGTCGGCGCGCTGTCAGTCGGTGTTCCAATGGCCTCGAGAGCAACGCGTTGCACGCCTTCGAAGGAGCCGCGCTCGAGTCGCTTTTCCCACGTGGTCATGCGGCTGGCGGCTTGGCGTAGCGCGCGTGACGACGAAAGGTTGGGCGGCGACTCCCAGATCGTGAACCAGCGAAGCTCGCCTTTGCCGCGCTGAGACTCGGTGCGGGTGTCGAGGTAGCCGACGATGCGGATCATGAAGAGGCTGCGCCTTTCTTGACTTGTGCGGCAAGCGAGTGCTGCTGTTGGTAGTGGGCCTGGTTAGAGGTGTGACTGTGGATGCGCTCACAGTTGGGGCAATTGTAAGTGACGCAATGTCCGCTTTCGTCTTCGCTTGCTGGGCCCTCTTGCCTGACGATGAGTTCAAGCAATTTTTCGTGCGTGACGGTGACGACGTTGGTGGGGAGCATCCAACCGCAGCGGCAACGCTCGCTCATGACCCGAACCCCGATTGTCCGGCCTTCATGATCGCTTTGGCGGCGGCGTCACGCGGACCTTGAAGTGATGTGTGGGTGAACTGGTACGAGGTGACTCCGGGAACGTGTGCGAGCTCGTCGTGCTGGCGGATTGTTTGCGAGGTTAGGAGTCCGACGTTGCATGAGCCATCGTGGCTGCGTGAAACGCTGTAGCTTCTCGATTCGCCAACGGCGGCAGCGTCGCACCAACCTTCCAAAAGCTCCGTTGCCGAGATCGAACCCACAGGGGTGACTTTCTCGAGCAGCGCTTCAGCGAGGCGACCAACAAGCCGCGCCTGCGCCGGGCTGTAGAAGGAGCCTGTTGCGTCGCGTCCGGGCGATGCGTGGAGCGCGGTGGCGACGAGGTCTGGCAGCGGAACGACGGCGCGCAAGTAGTTATCGCAGGGGCAGGCGCCCTTGCCAAAGCCGACCGGGTGTGAGCACGCGCCGTCAGGAGCGTGTGAGCCAAGCTCGTGACCGCAGCGTTCGCAGTGGGTCACGGAAACTGCTCCAAGAGTTCGATTGTTTTGCTGGTGTCGACATTGACGGCCAGCGCGAGGTTTTGTAGGTGCTTGGCCATACCGGCGGCGCCCGAAAACTCCATTTGACCAGCGATGGTAGGGTCACGCTTTAGGAGTGCCGAAAGCCAGGATTGCAGCGCTGAAGATGTCCTCAGTAGCTCGAGAGATGTGCGGCCGTTGCTCTCGAGCGTTTCGAGTAGTCGAAGTTGAAACTTAGAATATTGGTTTTGCAAACTGTTCTCCACTTTGGTTGATGCGTCCGCCGCTGCGCGCCCGAGGGCGACGCGCAAAAGCGGGAGCATCAAAACGGGATTTCGTCTTCGAAGTTCTCGTCGTCGCCTTGCGGTGCCTCGTTTCCTCCTGGCACGTGGTTGCCTCCTCCTTGTGTCGTGCGCCCACCCGCAAGGATGATGTTTTGCGCGTTGACCTCCGTTCGGTAGCGCTTGCCGCTGCCGTCGGTTGCTTCGTAGCTCGACGTGCGAAGCTCGCCCTCAACGAAGATGCGTGAGCCCTTCGACAAGAAGAGAGACAGCGCTTCGGCGCGCTTGCCCCACACGGTTACGCTGTGCCACTCGACGCGTTCTTTCCGAACGCGGTCTTTGTCGAGGTAGCTGGCTGTCGTCGCGAGCCGAAGCTTCAGCACGCTTTGACCGGTGCTGGTGACGCGCAGCTCGGGATCGGCCCCGAGGTTGCCGAGCAACAGCGTTTTGTTTAGCCCGTCGGTCATTGCTTCTTGGCGCCCATCGGTTCGAGGCCGTTGATCGTCGCGGCGGCGCGAATGATTCGGCCTTGCTCGGAGCTGGTGAACTTCGCCAAGAGCTGGGCGACTTGGACGCTCACTTCCCCGATCTGGGTTGGAGAAGCGGCGGCGGGTTTTTCGTTGTTCGGTTGCTGAGTAGCCATTTTGTTTATTTTCTCCAGTTTTGGTCAAACCTGAACGGTTCTGGCCAATTCTAGCTAAAGACGGCCAGCGCCGAAGCTATATTCACCGATTCTTCAAAAAGACTGAATTTCGCCTTGCCGGGGGCTTGGGATCGGCTTGGGCTGGACTTGTCTGGTTTCACGTGAAACCATGCCGGAATGGCCGCTGAGCTGATTGCGCATCCCCTCTTCCCGCTTCCCGAAGACGCGCCAGAAGACGCGGAGCCGGCCGACGTTTATTTCATCGTCGTGACTCGGCGCGAGATCGACGGGCTGTTCACGGCGCCGCGGATCTTCAAAGCCGACGAGCTCACGAGCGAGGGTGAGCTTTTTGGGCTGTACGGTGGCGGCTCTTACGAGCTGCTAGGGCGCGGCCCGAACAACGCGCGGATCGTTGCCCGTCGTTCGCTGAAGCTGCCGGGGGCATCGAAACCGATGTTTGACGCGCCGGAAGTCGAGAGCGCTCCGAAGCCGCAAGCAGCGCCGCCAGCGCTCGATCCGACTCGGATCATGGCTCTACTGCAAGCCGCGCAGCCGTCGAACGGCGGAACATTTCAGATGGTCATCGCGCTGATAGGCGCGCTTGCTCCGGTGTTCGTCCAGTACCTTTCAACGAAGGAAGCTCAGACGGTTTCGCAGCAGCAGCAGCACCAGCAATTCATGGCGACGCTGCTTGGTCAGTCCAACTCGAACAGCGACAAGCTAGTTCAGGTGATGGGCCAGTTGTATTCGCAGAAGCCGGCGGGCGCTGTCGCTGTTGGTCCCGGTGGTACGTTCAGCGATGGCGTGCAG
>JAEUAF010000762.1 GCA_019695485.1 Sorangium sp. | reverse complement strand
GAGCACGCGCTTTACGCTTATCAACCCCAAGGATTACGGCGCCAAGGGCGATGGTGCGACCGACGACGCGAAGGCGCTCGAACAAGCCTTCGCCGCGGTCCCCGCGACGGGTGGCATCGTGCTCTTCCCTGCGGGCAATTACCTGAAACAGCAACGCCTCGTGCATGTCACCAAAGACCACACCTTGCTCTGGTCACCGAATCGACGGGCGACGATTCAAGGCACGGTTCGCTCGCGCACACAGGCCGAGCGCGATGCCGGGCTGTGCGGAGTGCGCCAGCAGGCCATCATTTTTCAGAAAACGACGGGGGGCGGCGTATACGGGCTCTCGTTCACCTCGAACGCCACGGAGCGAACCTCCTGTGCCGAAGATTGCCAGATGACCCTCGACACGGTCGACGGCCTCGAGGTGGTGGGCACCGAGGTGAACGGCGGAGCCGGCTGCAGTGTGTTTGCCTGGTCCAGCGTGGCCGCGTCGAAGTCGCAGAATCTGTTCATCGAGGGGAACTTCTTTCACCACACCTACGCGGACTCGATCCACCACACGCACGGCGCGCGCAAATCGGCATGCTGGCGAAATTACATCTTCAACGAGGCGCCGTCGCTCGGTGACGACGGCATCGCTTGTGTGACGTATTCCCCAGACGATCCACGCTGTGGAGACATGGAATGGTGGGGAAACTTCTACCTGGGTGGGGCTCACGGCCGCGGGATGGCCGTGATCGGCGGCGAAGACATCTCCATCCATCACAATTGGATTATCGGATCAGCGGCCGCAGGCTTGATCGTCGCCTCGGAATCCGCCTACACGAGCGCCTCTTCCGAACGAATCGAGCTCAGGTCAAATGACGTCGTCAAGTGCCCCAACGGCAGCGTCAACAATGGGCACTCGTCGATCTTGATCTCTGGAGGCAATCCGGACGCCGAACCATTGCGAGATATTCAGTCGGTGGACAACGTCATCGTCGACGCACCAGCCGGCCGCATCGAGCGGGCGGAGGGCAGCTACGACGCCGCCAGCGTCGTATTCGCCGACGTCACGGATCGCTCGCTGCTTCCGGGCCCGATTCCCACCCTCAGCGACGTTCAGATCGAAGATACGTCCATTCTTCGAACGCGCGACGTGTCGTTCGTCGCGCCCGAAGCGCAGAAGGGACTCTATCGCATTCACGTCCGCGAGGCTGCATCAGGAGCCGGAATCGAAGAACGCTTCGAATACGTGGTTACAGGCGAGCAGGCGACGCTCGGTGCGTGGCTCCGCACTGCTGCCAATCAGGGCGCTTACCTCGCCGAAAACAAGACCGTAGGGGCGAATGCGTACGCGCTGTTGCTGTCGCCGGTCCCGCTGCAAGTGCCTGCAGAGCTGGCCGGCGTTTCGTTCGACGATCTTCGCGCCGGCGATCGCAGCGGTGCTCTCTCGTGGCTGTGGTCTCGCCTGGATCTCGGGCAATATTAGCGTGCTCGCGAAAACGCGCAGAAGCAGGTTACGCTGCGAAGCGCGGCCTCAAATCATCGAACGAGTGTTCGGCCGACCGCGCACGTCCGCAGCAGAATCTCGGGACCTGACGGATCTCGGCCGAGACGTTCCGAGATCTTTTTCGTAACGCTCTCGAGCCCGTCGTTCGGCTACCATGAGCGAGCAGACCCCGCGCCTAGGCCGAGATGCCGTACATCAGTTGCCGTTTCGGAAAGTTGCTGGCCCTGCGCTGGACCGCGACCCCAATCCTCTCCGACACCGATCAATTGGTCGCCGACGCACGGGCTGCGCGCGAGGCCGCTGGTGGGCAGCTGCGCCTTCTGGTTGTGATACCAATACGCGACGTCGACATGCCATCCGCGGAGGTACGTGCGCGGATGCGCCTACTGTTTGCGGATCTGCTCGAGAATTTCCAGTCTGTCGACACCGTGTTCGAAGGCAGCGGGATCACGGCTTCGTTGATCCGCACGCTGATGAGAAGCATGGTGCTCGTCGCCCGACGCGAGTTCGATCACCAATTTCACACCACGACTCAAGACGCATTTCGCCGCTTGGAACGCGCGGAGTCATTCGACGCGCCGCGCACCCTCCACGCGCTACGCGTCAGCAAGATCATCCGGGATTGATCAGAGCACGTCTCGCCTAAGTTGAGCTACGCGGCAGCGAGCGTGGCCGGGAGTCCACGTTTCGGAGTACGAGCAGGGCGGGCCGCTGCACCTCACACGCTGAGTGGGCCTGAGTGTCACGGCGCTAGAGTGTCGCGCGGGTTCGCCCCGGGTGCGAGGGAATCGCGAAGTTCCAGGCTTCGACGAGCTGTTGAACAGGTCGATCGGTGATCGGATCGGCGTGGGCCACGAGAATTCGTTGGACTGGCAGCGCGCGCAGTTGCGCGATTGATTCGGCCAGCGCCGTGCTCGGGCGGGTGTGCATCCTGACGTCAGGCGGCGTCCTGACTTTTTCGTAGCGCCCCGAGAGGCGTGCAGCAATGCGCCACGTCCAGTGGTCGCGTGCACAGGCGGAGCAGAGTAGATCGGCGGCTATCACGGACCCACTCGCTTGGTGGAAGAAGACTGTCTCGTCAAGAAAAGGAACGCCCCTAAGCTCAATCGAGGTTAGCTCAGGCGTCGAGCGCACATACGCCGGCTCGTCTGTGCCCATGCTCAACCTGACGTGCGGGTTACGCGCCTCGGCAGACTTTGTTCCGACGACGAGCGCCTTTGGGTACCGAGCGGCCGTGGCTGGAGCTGCGAGGTGATGAAATCGATTGGGCACGACGATCCACCGCACCTCGCCGAGCGCATCGAGCGCCGAGCACACATCCTCGGTGGGTGGGCAGGGGCTATGCACCCAGAGGGCACCACCCGCGAGCCGAACGACGGTAGTTCTCGCTCGTAGACGAAAACCGCTGAACCAAACCGGACGTTCGGTGACCCAGATGGAATCTGGCACTACGACTTCGAAAACACTGGGCGCTGCCACCAACGCAGCTTACCTTCCTTTCCCATGTCCATCGACGGTATCGATGACATCGAAGGTTTGAAGCGTGCGGGCGCGGCCGTGGCCCGAGCGCGTGACACGATGGCGGCGCACGTAGCGCCCGGCGTGAGCACACGCGAGCTGGACGCCATTGGTCGTGACGTGTTGCAGCGCTACGGCGCTCGCTCGGCGCCGCAGTTGGCCTACGATTTTCCGGGCACGACCTGCATCAGCATCAACGATGAGCTGGCGCACGGCATCCCATCGGACCGAACGCTACGCGACGGCGACCTGGTCAACATCGACGTCTCGGCCGAGCTCGATGGGTACTGGGCCGACAGCGGCGCCAGCTTTCCGGTCGGGGAAGTCAAACCGCGCCTGCGCCATCTGCTGTTCACGACGCGCGCCGCCTTGCACGACGCCATCGGCGAGGTACGCGCGGGCGTGCCGATTCGAAACATCGGTCGCGCCGTCGAACGCCGCGCCAAGCGCGCCGGGTTTCGCGTGGTGCGCGAGCTGTGCGGGCACGGCGTCGGTCGCAACATCCACGAGCCGCCGAGCGTTCCCAACACCTTTGACCGCCGCAACAGCGATGTGCTCCACGAAGGCCTGGTCATCACGATAGAGCCATTTTTGACCACCGGCGCCACCAGCATCTTCGAAGCCGACGACGGCTGGACCCTACGCACGCCCGACGGCAGCATTGGCGCTCAGTTCGAGCACACCCTGATCGTCACGCGCGGCGAGCCCATCGTGGTCACACGCTAACTTCGTCCGCACCCCACTAGCTGAGCCTAACCCTCATAGGCTAGAAGAGAGCGCTTAGCGGCAGCGAGGCCAGCCGACATTGGCTAGCGCCTCGACGGCGAGCTTCCTGTATGGGGCCGGCGCCTGCACGTGAAAGGACGGATCCGCTTTGATGGCTTCGAGCCAGAGCTGATATAGTCAGCCGATGGAGGCCGAACTACCGCTGCGTGATGCGACCGATCTGCTGGGAAAGCAGACGACTATCATCAACGCGCTCTGGCAAAACTACTCCACCGTGACTGGCGTTTTGATCGGCCTCGGAATTACCAAGACGATCGATGGGCGCTGGGCAGTCCCGGTACGCCTGGCGGCTAGCATCGCCTTCGCCATGTTCTCGTATGGGAACTGGGTGCTGATTCGACAGGCTTGTACGGTGCAGGCCTCGGTCAAGAAGGCGATCGTCGCCGCCCTGGGTGAGGACGGAATCGCACCCAGTTACCGTCACGTGCTCGAGACGCTGACGTCCACAATCAACTCCGCGCGCGCTTCGTTTGGCTATCACCTGACGATAGACGCTGCAGTGTTGGCAGCGCTGTGGCTGCCCCAATGGCTGCAGAAGTGACGCTCGGGCGACCTACGGCGGCTCAGTCGTTCATGCCCAGGCCTGCGAGGATCTTGGGAATGCACTTTTCTATGCGCATCGTTCGCGTTTGCGATTGCTTCGCGCCGCTGAAGTAGAGGACGTAGGCACGCCGTCGGCCGAGGGTTAGCGCATCGAAGGCCTTGGCGAGCTTTCGGTCCTTTTTCAAAATGGAGGTCAGCTCCTCGGGGAGCACCAACTCGCGCTTCGCTTTGAAGTCGACCTTGAGGCCGGCCTTCTCCGCTGCGATGGCCTGCTTCACATACGAGTTCAGCACGGGCTTCGTGATCTGCTTCTCGTTCGTAAACTCCAGGCGCAGCGCGGACTGCGTGTTCTCGCCTTGGCTGCGAAGCAGGCCATGGGTGTCTTCGAACAAGGCGCCCTTGAAGAACATCAGCGAGCAGTGCGCCTTGAAGGGCTGAATGATGGCAACGTTCTTCCCCTCCGCGAGGAAGCACGGCTTTCCCCACTTCAAATCTTCCTCGAGTCCGCACTCGAGCAGAATTTCGCGGAGCTTTTTGATCTCACGCTGCCAAACCTTCGCACGGGCCACGAATGCGTCCACCTTAGCGTTGGGCACGGTCACTCCTCCGTAGATGCGCGCCGGACCGGGAGCTCGCCAAACTTCGACGAACATACGGCCGTTTTTGAAAAAGCCATCGTCAACTGCACCTTCGGCTATGAATTATCAGGTTTCAAGGCCCGCCGCCAACGCCGGGATCCTCGCGCATTGCGCTTCGGGCAACGGCTGGAACATGGCCATGAACGTGGCGCCGTAGATGTCGACCGCGCCGAACGTCGTGCCGTGAAAATACTCGCCGGCTACGCGCCTCAGCCAGTTCTGTTAGAACCTTACTGACGAACACGAATGGCTCGTACTAGACAGCGCTTGGCTGCGATCCGCTACGTCGTCTACGATCCCGACGACCCGCGCAAGGGCAGCGTCCTGCTCGAACCTGTGCTGCGCGAAATCATTCTGGGGGAAGGTAGAACAATCAGCCTAGCGCTAGCGGCCGCGTCCGCTCCACCGGGCGCAGTGGTGTGGGATCGCCATGAGCAGCGCATCGCCTACGTGATTCCACGACCAAGGCGTTGAAGCGTTTCCACGTCGCCTTGGACTAGGACGTGGAACGCCGCAGCCGTTCACTTGCTGGTCGTCGTAACGTTTGCGATTGGGAACTGAATGCTTCCCGCACCACCCCCCACCTCTACGTTGATGTGAACCGACGTCAGGGTTCCGAGGCTCCAGCCCTGCTTGGCCCACGCCGCGAAGTGGTCGCTCACGGTAACAGTCCCGCATTGGCGAGGCGTTTGCCGCGTGCTGATCAGCTGAGTCCAACTGCCCGTATGACCGGCTTCGCAAGCATTGGCGCCACCCGTTCCAGTCGTCGTGACCGTGCTCAGGTAGTACGTCGCCCCATCAATCGTGGCCGTGACATTGCCATTCCCGTGAAGGCCGTTGAACGAATCTTCATTGATGTACCACTCAACGCATGGGCTATGCATCCACCCATACATTCCAATCATCGAGAAGCCGCCAGCCGTACCCGACTTGATCTCGACGAACTGCGCGGCAATCGTGCCATAGGCGGTATAGGCCTTGGGCGGGTTGAAATCCAAACCGAGGTGGGCCAGGAAATCTTGGCTATTGTTCCAAGAGGTGGCAAACGCATGAGCGTTGTTAAAGACGGTGATGGTGCCACCGCTACCGTTCGTCCAAATGCCGTAGTTGAGGCCATCGGCCGTGCCGTTGACGTTCGTTCCGGTATGGTCCACGCCACCGGTCGGCATGGTTGCGGAACAGTCGACTGAGGCACTCCCCGCCGCCGCAGCGCCACCTGTTGCGTCACTACCACCGCTAGCGACACCGCCAGCGCCAGCAGCGGGCATGCCGCCGCTCGCAGTCGCGCCGCCAGTCGCCTTGGAGCCGCCGGTTGCCGGAGTGCCGCCCGCCGACTTGCTTCCGCCCACTTGTTGTGAGCCACCGCTGCTCCCGCCGGCGCCCGAGACGTTGCTGCCACCGCCCGTCGCTGCTCCCCCCGACGCCGCTCCGCCTTGTGCGGTACCACCTGCTGCCGGCGAGCCGCCCGCAGCGCTTGCCTTGCCAGCGGCGCCCGTGGCACCGCCAGTGCTCGACGCACCGCCGCTGCCCAGGCTTAGACCCGAGCTTCCCGCTCCGCTGCACCCCAAGAAGCAAAGACCCACAGACAGTGTAAAGAATTGAAATGGCCTTGTACGCATGACGCTCCTTGGGTGAGATCTAATAGCTCATCCAGTCAGTGGGGGCGAAGCGGCCGATCCGTCGGGGCTGGTTCGTGTTCCGAATGACGGTCCCATCCTCGCGCCCGTCTGGTCTTGCAGACGGACGGGTCAGCGAGGCGAGCAACGCGCAATCACGCCCTGGCGCGACTGAAGGCGGCCCCGCGAAGCGCGCAGTAGCCACGAGCCTGTCGACCCGCGCTTCGCAAAAGCCCTTCGGCGCGCCATCTCAAAGCCGGTGCTCCCGCGCCGAGCCCCGAACCGGCCGGTAGAGCAAGTACGAAGATGACGGTTGAGGGGTCGCGCGTGGCAGAGCTGCCGCGCGCCCCGTGAATGACACCTGCCGGCACAGGGCCGCTGCTTGAGTGACGTCAGGTGCAGTCCACCAGAAAGGGATGTACAGGGTGAGGCGCGTGGGATTGGCAATTGAGCGCGCTCAGCCGTCGTGCCGACGACCGCGCGCCTCCACGAGCGCGATTCGAAAGGAATCAGTAATGTCTCACAATCTTCGGTTCCATTCAGTGTCTGTGTGGTTTGGATTGCTGGCTGGGCTCGGCGCTTGTTCTGAGGAAGTCGAGGTGACGAGCAATCCGGAGGCCCCTCACGTTGAATTCGCCATTAGCCCAAGCAACCTCCCGGTGTGCAATCGACAGGCTGACGGGGAGGTTTGGTATGTTTGGAGTTCCGGTCAATTTGTCGTGTGTAAAGGCAGCAGCGCGAATTGGGTCGCGACCAATCTGAACGGCTACAACGCCGCGCTGCGAGTGATCCCGCTCGCGGCTGCTCCCGCGGGGGCGTGCGTAGCGGGTGGGGTAACCGTGCAGTTCGGTCTCGACACCAACCGAAACGGCACCCTCGAACCTTCCGAAGTAACGAGCAGCGCCAACCTCTGCAACGGGACCGCTGGCCCGCAAGGTGTTCCGGGCGCGCAAGGCGCGCCGGGCGCTCAGGGCCCGCAAGGCGTTCCGGGCGCGCAAGGTGTTCCGGGCGAGCAAGGCGCTCAGGGTCCACAAGGCGCGCCGGGCGCTCAGGGTGTTCCGGGCGAGCAAGGCGCTCAGGGTGTTCCGGGCGAGCAAGGCGCTCAGGGTGTTCCGGGCGAGCAAGG
>JAEUAF010000544.1 GCA_019695485.1 Sorangium sp. | reverse complement strand
CACGACCAGCGCCTCGAAGCCTTCCGCGTACGCGACCAGTTCGGGCGTGGTTGATCTGGTTTCTCCGCGCAGCGCGGCGTCGAGTACGCGTGTGTCGCGCGCAGCCATACTGACGCGATCCGCGAACTCACGCAGCTGGAACAGTGCGGCGCCGGCTTGGCTGCTGGCGAGAAAGGCATTGGTCTCGAGCGTGGCTCGGCGTTGCGCTGCATCCGCGCGCCACAGCGACAGGCTCGACAGCAAGACAATGAGTGCCATCAGCAGGCCGCCGCCGGCGGCCGCCCAGTGCAGCGGATGGCGCCGCATCCAACGCAGCGCGCGGAACGGCGCGTGCTCGGTGCGCGCGGTTTCCGGGTGCGCGCCGGCCAGCACCAATTCCAAGTCCCGGGCCAGCAGATCGGCTGAGCGGTAGCGTTGCCCCGGCTCCTTTTCTAGGCATTTCAAGCACACGAGCTCCAAGTCCGGATTCAAGTCCGGTTCCACAGAGCGTGGCGGGGCGACTGGCTGTGGACTCGTGAGCTCACGCACCCAGGCGAGGAAGGGCAGGTCGCCATACGGCACCTCGTCGGTGAGAAGCTCATAGAGAATGACCCCCAAGCCATAGATGTCGGCGGTCACCGTCAAATTGGCGGAGTGCGCCGAGACCTGCTCGGGCGCCATGTAGTAGGGGGCGCCCGCACCCTGACTCGAACTGCTCTCGCTGGCGGCGCCGCCGAGCCGCTTGGCGAGGCCGAAGTCTGCCACGTGGGGCTCGCCCTGTTCGTCGATCAAGATGTTGGCGGGCTTCAAATCACGGTGCAATACCCCGCGCTCGTGCGCATGCTGTACGGCGCGCGCGATCTTTGCGAGCCACTGCGCCGCTTCGGCCTGAGACGGCCGGCGCTCTTCGAGGAGCTGCTTCAGGTTGCAGCCTTCAATCAACTTCATCACGAAGAAGGGCCGACCGTCGCGCTCTCCCACGTGGTAGACGGGCACGATATTGGGGTGGTCGAGGTTCGCGGCAGCGTCCGCGCCGTCCAGGAAGCGGCGCACGTCGCGCTTGGTGGCGCCCTCGGCGCCGCGCATCTCTTTGAGCGCTACGATACGGTGGATTCCTGCGTGGCGCGCGCGATGGACGACTCCGAAGCTGCCGCGCCCTAGCTCTGCTTCGAGGACGTAGTCGCCGAACACGCGCGGTCCGCGAGCGACGGGTGACTCGTCGACAGTTTGCACCGCGTCCGGCGTCGACGGATCGGCCGCGTTGAGTGCAGCGGCGAGTAAGGCCTTCTCCGCGCTCCGCTCGCGGTCCTTCGGTTCGCTCGTGTCCCAGTCGGGCGCGCTCGGCTCGTGGCGTGGCGTGGCGAGCGCCGCGCGGTCCGGCCGCCGAATCGCATCAGAGCGCGTCATGCAGGGCTCGCAGCTCGTCTTGAATGCAATGCGCAGGGACCCCCATCTCCGCCAGCACCTCGCGAACGGCGCGCGGGAACTTATCCGAGATCAGGCGCGAGCGCGCGGTGCGAACGTCTGTTTTCGTCTTCTGGAAAGCGAGGGTCATGGCCTCGTCCGACAGCCCCTCTTCAGCGAGGACGCTCTTGCGCAGCTCCTCGAAGTACGCGGCCTCACCGCGCGCCTCGAATTCCTCGCGCAGCTTGGCCCAAGCACGTCGAAGTATACTGCGCGCGGCGCGTTGTTCGAACAGGCGCTCGGGGGAGTGCTGATCCTTGGGCTCGAGCTCGCCGCGTAGCGGCTGTTCGAGCGCGTCCAAACTGCAAGCGACCCGCTGCCCACCGACGGCGAACTGTCGCTCCTTCTTCAGGACGTTCAGGAAGTGGCTCTTGGCGGCAGTGCGCAACCAAGACCGAAAGCGGCGCCCGTGCGCCAGGTCAACTTTGGCGAGGTCATTGCGACGCAGTAGCCCCTCGAAAAAGCCCTGCGTTGCTTCACGCGCCAGCTCAGGGGCCGCGCCTTGCGCGACGAGAAAAGCGTAGACCGGATTCCAATAGACGCGGCAGAGTGTGGCCAGAGCTTGCGGTTCCAAGCGGGCTGCGCCGGCGAGCAACGAACCACGCGTCGTCGACCAGCGGCGGCCCCAGCCGCGCTTCGATTCCAGCAGTTTCGATCCGATCGCCATCTGGAGGTCCGGGTCTGCTCGGCAGTGTGTCACGCACTTTCCTGACGCGCGTCGAGCCCGAGATTACAGGAAACGACCGCAAGGCCCGACGATTTCTGACAAGTCGTCTGCCAAAGACCTGCGCGCAGGGAATTGGTCCGAGATTTGTAACTCCAGCGCTTTGGGCTTTCTGGAACGA
>JAEUAF010000523.1 GCA_019695485.1 Sorangium sp. | reverse complement strand
GAAGTCGTGCGCAACGGCACGACCGTCGCCATGCTCACACCCCGCTCCAAGTCTGAGACGAACTGCGCGAGCTGCCACACCGCGGCCCGGGGCCAACGCAGCGCCGGGCCGCATCGTCGCTCCCTGACGCACGCGGACGCTGCGTCGAGCCGCGGGCGTTCGCTCGTTCGGGCAACGCGGCAGGGCACGTCGGCTTCGAGTTTCAGAGCGCCGTTCCGACGTTTGGCGGTAGCGTTTGCAGCGGCCGCGCAGCGAGACAGCGATCGATGCCTCGCGCCAACTCCGGCGCCGCGCCGGTCGGGGCGCGGGGCGGGCCCAACAAGTCGGTGCCAATGCGGGCCCATGTGACGCCACCACGAGCACCGAACGAAAGCCATATGAACATCGCCAAGCCCTTGATGTTTTCGTCTGGAAGGCCAGCGCCGCGCCCGCCGTTCCAGTGAACGGAGTCGGACGAGTTGAAGCGATTGTCTCCGAGCACCCAACTTTCACCTTCGACGACGCGATAAGGCCCCGAGCGTCGGGGCGGGGCGGCCAGGTCCTCGAGCCAAATCAGGTAGCTCGAGTTGCCCAGGAACTCGACAAAGAGCATGCCCGGCCGACGCGCGTCGGGGAGCTCGGGCATGTAGGGCCCCACCAAACAGCTTGGCACCTGCCAGCCGTTGATGATCGGGTGTCCCGCATCGACTTCCAGGGTATCGCCACCGATTGCGATCACGCGCTTGGCAAAGTCCTGACGTTCGTCGGACGGATCCGGATCTGGATATTCGAAGACGATGAGATCGCCACGCGCAGGCGGCAGCCTTGCGAAGAACCGGCGATCGAAGAACGGAACGACGGGGCCATAGTGCCACTTGTTCACGAACAGATGATCCTGAACCTCGAGGCTCGGCACCATGCTGCCGCTCGGGATCTTGAAGGCTTCCAATAGAGTACTGCGGATCACGAGGGTAGAAGCGGGCCCCGCGAGCATCGCCACCACCGCGAAGCGAAGCATGCCGCCGAGCGGGACCCGCGCAAAGCGCGCTGAGGGAAGCAGCACCACGTCGAGTGCAGGAAGCGCGCGGGCGCCGAGCAGGACCGCCGCCCAGATCGTGAATGCGATGCCGACGCCGAGCGAACGCCAGAACGCGATCAGTCCCGCCGAAGCCACGATCAGGGCTGCAGTGGACGATATGAGCCAGGCATAATGCCCGCCGTTGTAGTCCGAGATAGAAGTGGCCTAGGCCCCAAGGGACCAATAGGGCGAGTACGAAACCTAGCAGTCGTTGCGGGGGTTGCCGCTCTCCCTCTCCCTCTCCGTCGTTCGATTCCTCGGGATTCCGTTGATTCGTGGCCATCGCTCGCTGACGTTCCGCGGGGCACCCAAAGTCGTCAATCGGCAATTGTTCGACGCGCCAGGATACGTGGCAAAACGTAGCCGCGACTTGCAACGCGAGCTTGCACCGCCCGCGCCGTGCTGGATAGGCCGTTGGCGTCGAGCGTGGCTTCGAGCGCACGAGAAGCAGACACGGGCATGGTCATCGAGTCCTCCGCAGCACCCTGTTCTCCGGAGATGTAACTTGTTGAATTAGCGGGAGCTTTTGCTGAGTGGGCGCTGGTTCGAACGAGCAACGCTCGGGGCGGCTCAGCGGTGACAATGAAAATGTGGCGCCCTCTGCCTTTTGTTTACTCCGGCGCTTGGCGCGACCTGGCACAAGCGCGCGACCCGCTGATCAGCGCAATCGAAAGGTTCGTCGGTCGACCCGATCGATTTTGCGACGAATGGCTTACGATGCGCGGGGTGGCACGTGCTTTGCTGTGCGCGCCTGGAGGGCGAATCTGCCTGTCCAGTCAGAAGGAGGAGACCCGTGCGTCAAACTAAGTTGTTCCTTGCTCCCTTGTTAATTGGTGTCGCGTTGCTCACAGTGCCCGCGTTGGCTGACATCCCGCCGCCCAATTCGTGTCAGGCGGCCGATGAAGGTGCCGCCTGCGATACGGCGATCGTGAACGGCAAAATGGGTCAGCCCGGTACGTGCCAGAAGGACATGTGCACGCGGGCGACTCCGCAAGGCTCGATGTCCTACGAATGCTACCTGTGCAATGCGGCCGCGGGCGGCACTGGCGGAGGTGGAGGTACCGGCGGTATCAGTAGTGAGGCGGGCGCAGCGGGCATTGCCACGAATGAGGGAGGCGCCGTGGGCGAAGGTGGCTCGCCACCGACCGCGGGCAGCGGCGGTGTCAAGGCTCAAGGTGGCGCGGCCGCGAAGGGCGGTGCGAGCTCGGGCGGCGCGAGCTCGGCTGGCACCACCTCCACAGGTGGCAAGGCCGGCGGTTCGAAATCCGACAGCAGCGGCTGCTCCGTGTCGACGCTCCCCGTTGGCGGCGGTTCGGGCGTTCTGGCATCGCTCGTGGCGTTGAGTGTTGCAGCGTGGCGGCGCAGGCGTGCGCGTCGAGGCTGAGCGATGACGACGTCGGTGACGACATTCACGGAGAGTCTGCTTTCG
>JAEUAF010000509.1 GCA_019695485.1 Sorangium sp. | reverse complement strand
TACTGTGGCGCGGATGCCGGAGCTTCCTCGCGGAGCTGCCAAGGGCGCTGCCCATTCGGGGCGCGCGTTCGCTCGAGCCAGTGCAGCACCGCATCTGCCCAAATCTCCCGACCCTCCGTGGAGGGATGGATTTTGTCGGGGCCGCGCGGCAAGTCCTGCACGAGGGTGTCGCTGTCGAGATAGCGACAGGGGGCACTATTGGCGCGGATGACAGCGAGCAACCCGGTGTCCTTCTTCCAGCTGGGCGGCGAAACCCAGACACACGGGCGATCTCCAATCGTGGCCACCAAGCGCTTGATGGCTCCGACGCGCTGCGCGGGCTCGGGGATCTCGAATTCGTTGGCGCCAAGGCTGACCAGCACGAGGTCTGGGTTGTACTTGGAGACGAACTTCGAGAGGTCGGGCCCGAATGCCCAGGTGGGAATATAGCTCGCGGTTTTGAACTCGAGCGCCACGCGCAGCCCTTGAGCTTTGAGTCGCTTGCCGAGCGGAATGCCGAGTGCGGCGGCAAATGAATCCCCCACTTCCAGCACGAGGGTGCCCTTGGGAAGGTCTGCCGAGGCCTGCGCTGCCGCCACGCCGGGCGGAGCTGCCGCTTCAGCGGGCGACGCCGTGACTGGGCTGGCTGCCGGCGGGGAAACGGCCGCGGTGGGCGCCACGGGTGCTGCTGCCGAGTTCGCCGGCGGAGCGGACACGGCACTGCCTTGAGTGGGTGCTGCAATTGGAGCCGCCCCGCATGCAGGCAGGCCGACCGCGAGCGCGCTCAAGGACAGCAGGTAGAGTTCCAACCAACGCCGACGTCTCGATTCTTGCATCCGTCTCTCCGGCTCACCAAATTGCGCGCTTCGTGAGTGCCGCCTAAATAGCGGAAAGCGTGGGAGCGGTCACGCTGGTTCGCGCGGCAGTCGGCGTCGAATTCGGGCGAGCGCTCGCGCCGAATCCCTTTGCTCTCGGCGTCCAGGTCGCGCATCGCCGGGGCCTGCTCGCCCTCGACGACGCAGCCGAACCCAGCCTTTTCGACCCATCCAGGGCGACAGCGGGGAGCCCCCGGAGCGGCGCAGCGCACACCATTCCACTCGAGCTCACTCGGACAACTGCGCGACACGACGCCGTGCTGGCAGCTGCCATCCGGATTCGAGCCGAAGGGGCACGTCGCGCCCTCGGGAGTCAACGCGCAACGAAAGCCGAGATGAGAGCCAAAATCGTCAGGACGCACGCGATTGCGGAGGCGCGTGTGCATCCATTTTTCGAAGCGCCGGCTGAAGCTCCCGCCGCGATAGACTTTCGAGAAGCCTTGCTCGGGTGGAAACGGATAGGCGCCGTACCAGGTGGCGGTCCACTCCCACACGTTGCCGCTGACGTCGAACAATCCGAACGCGCCCGCGTCGAAGCTCTTGACCGGACAAGTACCGGGATGCTTCCAGCACGCGCGACCATCGGGAGAGCCATCGCCCCACGGATAGCGGCGGTATTCGGCCCCGCCACGCGCCGCAAATTCCCACTCGACCTCGGTCGGCAGCCGCGCGTGCTGGGCCGCGCAAAAGGCCTCGGCTTGGTAAAACGTGACGCAGTTGATGGGGTGCTGCGAGCGCTCCTCGTGGGACTCATTGCAGTTGAAGCGGTGTGAGGTGGTCTTCTTGCAGGCGCCACGTTCGACGCAGGTCGCCCAAGCCGCAACGGTAACCTCCGTCACGTCCATGCAAAACGGAGCGAGGCGCGTGAGGAAGCGCGGGCTCTCGTCGTCACTAAAATGCTCCTTGGGGTCCGAGCCCATCCAGAACTCGCCGCCGTTCACCAGGGCCATCCCCTCTGGACAGTGGAGGGTCGGGCTCGCGGGCGCTGCCGGCCCGCCAGCGCCACCGCTGCTCGCCGCGGCCGAAGCGGGCTTTTCAGGGCTAACGGCCGACGGCGCCGCAATTGCCCGTGCGCTCGGAGTGGCGGCGGCGCTCGCGCCGCTCGACGGAGTGTCGCCCGGCGCGCGTCCGCAACCGCTCGCCGTAGCGAGCGTCAGCAACCAAACTCGGCTGGGATGCGTCACTGGAGCGCCGCTTTGAGGCGCAGCCGCGCAAGACGGCCAGCACGGGGTTTCGGCAGCACGGCTCGGTCGTCTAGCATGGCGCGATGCCTCTTCCCAGCCGCCACCGCGCACCCCCTGCGCGCGACGTCGGGCGGCGTGAGCTCTTGCTGGGCGCCGGCGCCGCAGCTCTCGGCGGATGCGAACCCGTCTCGCCGCTCTCGCGTGGGCGGCAACAGGCGAGTCTCTGGTTTACCTACGGAGGCAGGAATCGCGAGGTCCTCGAACACTTGGTACAGCGCTTCAATCACGCGCAGTCCGCGGTCTACGTGAAAAGCGTGTTCCAGGGCGACTACTATGAAGGGCTCGCCAAACTGCGAGTCGCACTTGCCGCCAACGCGGGACCCGCACTAAGTCACGTGGTGGGCGAGATCGTGCCGTACTTGGCAGAGGCGGGAGTCCTCGAGCGGCTCGACGCCATCGGTGCCGTAGCGCACCACGTGCTTCCGGAGCTCGGTCAACGTGGATCCTGGGTGGGCGGCGACACGCACCCGCTCGTGAGCTTGCCCTTCAACCGCTCGACACCCATCGCCTACTTGAACGGCGCCATCTTCGAGCAGGGAGGCCTCAGCGCGCCGCGCAGCTGGGACGAACTCCGCGACATGGCTCGCCTGCTCACGCGCCGGGAGCGAGGTCGTACCACCCGCTATGGCTTCGGCTGCCCCGTCGATTGGTGGTTCTGGGCGGCGCTAGTCGGCCAAGCCGGCGGGCACGTCGCGGAACCGAACGGAGACATCACTCTCGGGGGGGAAGCGGGCCTTCGCGCCGTCGATTTTTGGCAGAAGCTGGTGCTCGAGGACGGCAGCATGAAGCCCCCCGCCGGTCGCGACTACAACGCTTGGGAGCAGACCAATCAGGATTTTCTAGCCGGGCGCGCCGCGATGATCTGGACGTCCACAGCGTTCCTTTCCTATCTGGAGAAGAACGCTCGTTTTCCCGTGGTCGCCGCGCCCTTGCCGATGCGCGAGCGCCACGCGGTGCCGACCGGAGGCACCCACTGGGTGCTGCTCAAATCGGCGCCCCCGGCCGAGAAAGTGGCTGCGCTCGCGTTCGTGCGCTTCATGCTCGAGCCCGCGCAGGTCATCGATTGGGCGAACGGGACCGGCTACATCCCGGTCACCCAACAGGCGGTGCTGGCACTCTCCGAAAGTGGGCACTTCACGCGGCACCCGAATCAGCGTGTGGCACTCGATCAGCTAAAGTTCGCTGAGCCTTGGCCATGGTCCACTCGGCTGTTTCGCGTACAGCGCGAGATCGTCCAGCCCCGGTTGGAACAAGCCGTGCTCGGCCGGGGGCGGACGCGCGAGCTGTTCGCGGAGGCGCGCCGCTTGGCGCGAGCGGACTAGTGCTGCGACAACGTGGTTTTTCGGCGTGGCTGATGCTCGCCCCCACACTTGTCGTGCTTGCGACGTTCTACTTTTACCCGCTGTTGGTGGCCGTTTACTATAGCCTCCACGCTTGGGATTTGTTGACGCCCGCGCGCTACGTGGGCCTCGACAACTACCGCGCACTGTTGGCTGGAGGGGCACTTGCCGACGTGTTGCTGGCCACGCTGCGCGTCAGCCTGACCGCCGTGCTTGGCTCGACCCTGCTTGGACTGCTGCTCGCGCTCGCGGTCAATCGCCCGGGGCGGCTCGCGGCCTTCGTGCGAAGCTCGGTCTTTAGCGCCTACGTGGTGTCCTGGGTCAGCGTCGGCCTGCTCTGGCTGTGGCTCTTGGACGCCGACGCTGGCGCGGTCAGCGCCCTATTTCGGATGCTCGGCTTTGGCACCGCGGGCGTTTTGGCGCGACCGGAGTCGGCGCCTTACGCGCTTGGCTTGGTGGTGGTCTGGAAAGTCGCCGGCTACGCGATGGTTCTGTTCCTCGGAGGCCTTCAGAGCATCCCTCCGAGCGTGGTGGAGGCAGCTACGCTCGACGGCGCCTCTCGCCTCGATCGCTTCTTCCACGTCACCCTGCCGCTCTTGGCCCCCACGCTGGCCTTCGTCACGACCACCAGCCTGATCCTCACCTTTCAAGCCTTCGACGTGGTGCGGGTGATGACGCAGGGCGGCCCCGTGCGCTCGACCACGGTGTTCGTCTACTCGATTTACGAGCAAATGTTCATGGACCTGCGCGTCGGACGCGCGAGCGCGGAAGCGGTGGTGTTCTTCGTGATCCTGCTCGGCTTGACCGGGCTCGAGCTGTGGGCTTTCCGGCGCCGAGGTGCGGTTTGAAGGCGCGACCGCTGTCCGTGCCGGGTGGGATCGGCCTTTCGCTGGTGGCCTTGGTCTGGCTGGCTCCCTACGCCTGGATGGTGCTGACGAGCCTCAAATCGCTCCCGGAAATCGTGGCGGCGCCGCTCTCGCCGTTCCCGTCGACACTCCGCCTGGACGCCTATCGCGCTGCGTTCCAAAGCATGCCGCTCGCCCGCTACGTGTGGAACACCAGCGTTATGGCCTTCGGCATTGCCGCCCTTCAGCTGTTGTTGGCGCTCCCCGCAGGCTATGCGCTCGCCAAGCTGCGCTTCAAAGGGCGCGGGGTTGCGTTTGGACTCGTATTGGCGACGTTGTTGGTGCCCGCCCAGGTGCGGTTCGTGCCAACCTTCGGCTTATTCGCGGAGCTCCGGCTCACCAACACCTTTACGGCCCTGGTCTTACCGTTTGCCGTGAGCGCACTCGGCACTTTTCTCGTGCGCCAAGCCTTGATGAGCGTTCCGGATGCGCTCTTGGAAGCCGCGCGTATCGACGGCGCAGGCGAGTGGACGATTGTGTACCGAATCTTGCCACCGTTGCTGGTTCCGACGCTGATTTCGCTGTTCTTGTTCAGCTTCGTGTTCCACTGGAACGACTATTTTTGGCCGCTCGTGATGACCACCGACGACCGCGTGCGGACGTTGCCCCTCGGCGTGGCTCTGCTGCGAGAGCAAGGCACCGGCGTGCGCTGGCACATCGTGATGGCGGGCAACGTGATCTTGAGCGCCCCTGTGCTTGCCATCTTCGCACTGGCGCAGAAACGGCTGCTCCACGCGATTACGGCGTCGACCTCGTAGTGGCGGTAGACCGAGCAGCGAACCGAACTTGCTCTCAAATCGAACAGCGCTCCGCCAGCCGTTCGATGCCTTCCCAACGCGCACGCGATAGGGAGCGCGCTCGCAAGCGCTCGAACGCCCACCCCGCCGCATCCTCGTCGATCAGGGCGCAGGCCACCACCATGCGCAGACGCAGAGCCTCGTCGAGCACGCGCGGCTCCGGCAGCGTGCGACCGAGCGCTCGATCGAGGGCCAAGGCTGCTTCTTTCAGACGACCGCGGTTATAGAGGTTCTTACCGAGCAGATAGTCCGCGAGGCCGTAGGCCGGGTTCAGCGCGGACCACTCACCGAGCTTTGGCGCGGCGACGTCCCACGACGCGCCAAGCTCATCACCGATCAGCAGGGCAAAAATGGCCTCTCGAGCCAGACCCGCGGTGGCCAGCGACTTCACGTCGAGCGTGCGCAGCCGGTCCTCGTCGACGAACAGCCGTGAGAGCTGATCGTATTCGGCGCGGGCCTGCTCGTATTGCCCTTGGCGCATCAAGACGTCCGCTTTGCCTTCGAGCGCGTTGAGGCGGGCCCAAGGGGCTAGATCGTCGGCACGCGCGAGCCCCGCGTACTCGAGCAAGGCCCCTGTCAGGTTTCCCGCACGAGCGCTGCACGCGGCGAGCCCCAGGCGAGCCGCTGAATCGTGCGGATCTAGCGCCAGAACCGCGCGATAGCTCTCACGCGCTCCAGCAAGGTCCCCCGCGCCAAGGCGACCATTGGCCTCACCGGCGCGGCGGTCGATCACGCGCGGGCAACGTCGGTCGAAGAAGGCGGGCCGCTCGAAGCGAGCTCGCGCATTGGCAAGCACTGCATCACTCAGCGTGAGGCCCTCGAGGCTCCTTCGAAAGCGCGCCTCCAGGGCTGGAACGGTCAATTTCGTAACCGTCTCCAGCGACTCCCCCGCGTACCAGCGCCGCACCGCAGCGGCCCCGAATTCCTGGCGCACGAAGCGCACGAAAGCTCCGGCAGCCGTGTAGGCCTGAGCCGCGTTGTGACCGAAAAAGCTCAGCCTAAACAAGCTGTCGATAGGTGGCAGCATGTGAAGCTTGTTCATGGCGGCCGCCCACTCTTCGAGCGTCAGCGCGTCGTTCTCGTCGGGAGCCGCTGCCGTGGCGACACCCTCGATGCGACCGGGGTCAGGCACGAGCCCTGCCAGAAGACCTGCGATCCGAAAGGGTCCACGCCCAAAGGTCCCAGCCACCACATGCGCGAGTTCGTGACCCAGCACGGGATGGGGAAAACCGGCCACTTGCACGTAGACTTCGCCGCGCCAAGGCTTCGCTATATAAGTGTGTGCCGCGCCCATCAGGCGCGCCTTTTCGCCGTCGTTTGCGAAGAGCAGCACGCGCACGCGCTCGGGCCCACTCACGTCGAAGAAGCGCTCGACCTGCGCTAGGTGTGCGTGACACTCACGTCCGAGGCGGCGCGCATCGCCCTCCAGCACGCTGCTCGAATAGATGACGTCGCAACGCCCCGCGCTCAGGCGCCGCCCGAGCGCCTGCTCGATGCTGCCCGCCGTACTGTAGTGACCGAGGCTCGCCCCCGAGAGCGTGATCACGCCGCTCACCGCCGCCGCGAAGAGGCCAGCGCCGAGCGCATTGCCACGCCCTCGCAGCGCGAACCCGAGGCGACCGTCCCCTCGCCGTACCAAAACGCTCGCGACAACGCTGAGCGCGCCGAGTGTTCCGAGCGACCCGAGCCGGTACCAGAGCAGCGGCTCGAGCGATAGGATGACGGTGTCGTAGAGCGGGCCCGAGAAGTAGCCGAAGTAGGGATCGTACGCGAATACCATCGGGCTCGTGTAAAAACGGACCAGGCTCACCACGATCCCCAGCACGGGCCCGGCGAGCGCTAACACGAGCGCGAGCGCCGCGCGGCGCTTCGGCCGCAAGCCGAGCTCTGCCGCGCACACACCTGCGGCCGCGCCACTAGCGCCGCCAAGCAGCGCGCCGACGGCGGGGCCGAGCGCGAACAAAGCCAGCCCCTCACGCCAATCGCAGAGCCCGACGCGCAAACCGTGGACCAATTCGAGCAGCACGGCGGCGATATCGAGCGCGAGCCCCAGCTGAATCCCCCGCGCCAACGCCTGGGTCGGCGAAGCCGTCGAGCGTGCGACGACACGCGCCGTGATCAGCGCCGTCGCAGCCGGCAGCA
>JAEUAF010000503.1 GCA_019695485.1 Sorangium sp. | reverse complement strand
GAGCCCCAGTGAACGGGGCCGGTTTCGTGGCTGGGCTCGTCGCGGCGCTCTCCTGGTTCGGGCGACGGCGCCGAGCAGCGCGACGCGCGAATCAGTAACCGAGGTCGATCTCGGAGTCGTTGGCGGTGCCCTTGGTCGTTGGGGGCTTGGTCGGGATCGTACTCGCCGTAGACCAGGGGTCCGGTACGGGCCAGGGCCGGGTGGCTGCGGGCGCGACTGGCTGGGTTGCAGGCAGCGCGCGGACCTCGGCGGTGACGCTGGTTTCGGCGCCGGGCGCGCTGCGCTGGCAACGCACGAGGAAGTTATTGTCTCGCGTATCGAAGATCGGAAAAAGCTTGTAGCCGCTCGGACAGCGCTCGCCCGCAAGCGCGAAACACGCGCTCTGATCTCTCGGACAGGAGACGTGCAACATCGCTGTGCCGTCCGGGCCAGTGATCGGTCGGATCCTGGGCTGTGAGCTACAGCCGAGCGCGGCGAGCGCCACAGAGGTCAGGCGCAGGAAGCGTTGCGTCCAAGGCCTCATCGAGTTCGCCCTGGGTGGGCGCGACGCGCAAGCGAGCGGCTCTTCGGCGGGCATTCGGGATAGGCTAGCGCAACTTTTCGGGGCGCGGTTCGCGAGTTCGTTAGCGGCTCGCGGCGCGTACGTCGTCCGGCGGAGCCAAGGGATCGCTGACTTTCGCGGCGCCTTTTCGGTGGAAATAGACGCGCAGCAGATCCCTGGCCACTTCCGCCGCGCGTTGCCGCCACACGGCGCCATTTTCCAACATCACGCTGATCGCGATTTCGGGCTTGTCGCTCGGAGCGAAGCCGATGAACCAACTCGCGGTTTCGTCTCGGCTTTCGGGCCGCAGCGTGCCGGTTTTGCCCGCCACGCGGATGCCGGGGAGCAGGCTGTGTCCCGACTCATCGCTGAAGGCGCCGCGACTCGTTCCGCTGCGCACCGTCACCTCCATCATCTTGGTGATGCGGCGGGCGGTGGTCGCGCTGAGAACACGCGTGGGGGCCTCATCGTCCTCGGCGTCGGCAGGTGGCGTGAGTAAGTGCCAGCGCTGCGCGAGGCCGCCCTGAGCGATCACGCTGGCTAGAAACGCCCCACCCAGGGGTGACAACGTGCTGCCCTGAAAGCCAGTCGCCGTGCGCGCGAAGGCGAGGTCGTTGTAGGGCACGCTGAGCGTGCCCACCGGCACGGGCCAGTCGAAGGGCACGAGCGAATTGAAGCCGAGCCGCTCGGCCACCTGGAGCAAGTCTTGGCGAGACAGTCGTCGCGTCGCAAGTTGCGCATAGACCGCGTTTCGGCTGAAGCCGAGCGCGTGTGAAAACGGGCCGCAAGTCACCCCGGCGCCGTGCGGGGCGTCCAGGTGACGGCGTTCCACGCTGCGTACGCCGCCCGAAATGCACACGCGATCACTCGGTCGCACGCCGCCATTTTCGAACAGCGCTGCGGTCGTCACCAGCTTGAACACGCTGGCCGCCGGGGTTCGCGCTTGCGTCACGATCGAGCCCGCTGCGCCGCCGCGTCGATGTTCGGCAAAGACGAGCACCTTGCCGCTCTTGAGATCGAGCATGACGGCGGCTCCGGCTACCGGATGTGCTTGGTCGAGCAGCTTCGACGCCGCCCGTGATAGCTCAGGGTCGAGGGTGAGCTCCGCGCGCGTCCCCTGCCGTGTCTCCGCGAAGGCGTGGGATTGCTCGACGTGGATGCGGCCGAGGTCGATGCTGGGCTCCGGGGGCGTCGCGCTGTGGCCGTGGGCCGCCGTCGCTCCGCTCAGCGCCAGCACGGCGGCGAACGAGAGGGGCTGCGAAAAGCGTCCGGGCTTCACTCACACCAAATACGATTGTGGCCAAGAAACGCCAAATTTTCTGGGCAAAGTGAGTGGGCGACGCACACTCAAGCAGCGAGCGCTGGCTTCAGCAAGCACTTGCATAAGCGCGAGCTCGACCGACTGATGAGGAGTGGAACTTGGCCCCGGCGATCGCCGGCATCTTACGATTTGCACGAGAGCGAGGCCCCCATGCAATTTCGTGCAGGTCTGAGAGCGCCGACCAATTTCCCGGTCACTGCTGGAAGCGGTCGGTTTCGAACAGAATGTCGCGCCGTCGAGCTCAGCCCGAGCGGCATCGTCCTGGACCGCGGATACAAGGTCGAGTCGCGGCCGATCCCGTTGGTGCTGCGCATCGAGATGCGTTTGCCGGAGCGGCTGCGTCCGCTGGTGGCCTGGGCGCGTCCGATCTGGGCACGCGGTCAGTGGCAGGCGTTGAAGTTCGTCGGCGCGTCCGACGCGGACCGTTTGAGTCTGGCTGAACACCTCGATCTGCAGCGCATGCGCGGCTGGGATCCCAAGTAGAAACCATGAAATTCCGAAGCTATTTGATGTTGTCGCTCCAAAAACTCAACCTTCGTCCGTGTTGGGCGGTTTTGCTCGGCGCGCCCCGGGTGCTGGTCTCGTTGGGCGCCGTGGGCGCCAGCTTGACGCTGTTTAGCGGCTGCGTGTCCACCCTACGCTACGAGGAGGCCACCTCTGCGGCGGAGGTGGCCAGCGAGGCCTCGCGTCGATCGGCGCTCGAGCTCGAGGCGGCCAAGGCGCGCATCGCGGCCCTCGAAGCCGATCTCAAGGCGCGCAGCGCTGGCCTCGAGGATCGCGATCAGAAGATCGCCGAGGAGAAGTTCGAGCGCAGTGTCGTTACCAAGCAGCGCGAGGAAACCTCGTCGCTCGTCGACCAATTGCGAGGAGAGCTCGCGCGCGCCAACGAGCACTTGGCCAGCTATGCGCGTAACAATGCCCGCCTCGAACAAGCGTTGGCTCCGGTCAATCCGCCGCGCGAGGCAGGCGCGTCGCTACGCTCCGAGGTCGAGGCCGCCATCCAAGCGGCGCACCTCGAGAAGTCACTGAGCGTCGTCGAGAGCGCTGGCAACGTGGTGGTCAGCGTGCCCGCCGACGCGGTGTTTCAGCCCGCAGATGCCGCGATTCGGCCCAATATCGGCGCGCTCTCTGCGGCCGTCGGCAGCTTCGTCGCGGCGCATCCGGAGCTCGCGTTTCGCGTGCGCGAGGGCGCACTCGACAGCGCGCTGCCCGAGTCACTCGGCCGCGAGCGGCGCGAACGGCTACGGGCTTTGCTTGCGAACCCGAAGTGGGGCGACCGCCTGAGCTTCGAGCCTGCCGAGAGCAGCTCGGCTCCGAAGAGCTACGACTTCGTGCTGGTGTCCCGCGCGCTCCCGGAAGCGGGTCAAGTCACGCGCTGAAGCGGCGTACCAGGCCAATCTCGAGGGCGCGCTCGCGGTCGCGTCCTCGAGGTGCGGCCGTCGCCTGAAATTCCGACTGATTGCGAATCGCGTCGAAGACTGCCGCGGCGAGTCGTGGTTTCAGTACCTGCTCGAAGTGCTCGTACCAGGCGAAGCCATCGTCGTCGCCCGCGTACTCTTCGCTGAATTCGGCAGAGACGTGGAACACAATCGAGAATTCGCGCTCTTCACGGTGCATCTCGTGGCTATGCCACGCCAGCACGGCTGATCGCCATCCGTAAACGTGCCCGACGCCGTGCCCGCGCCCGAAAATGCGGCGTCGCGAGCTGGGCCCAGGGCGTTTTAGCCGATCGCGTTGCGCCCGCCGTCGACCGCTAGCTCTTGTCCCGTGACGTAGTCTGCGCGCGCTAAATAGACGACGGCGTCCCCCACGTCGTCGGCGACGCCGGCGCGTTTCAAAGGCACGCGTCGAACCAGTGCGGATAGCCTGTCGGCATCCGTGTCAGCCGGGGGCAGCACCACGCCCGGCGCGACGGCGTTGACGCGGATCTCCGGTGCCAGCTCGAGCGCCAGCGTTCGCATCAGGTGCGCGAGTGCGCCTTTGGACACCACATACGGGGCGTAGCCGCGAAAGGGTCGGTTCGCGCTGGCGCAGGTCACGAATACGATCGAACCGTGGCTCTGTCGAAGCGCCGGAACGGCACGCTGGGCGAGCGCGAACGGCGAGGACAGATTTAGCGCGAGCGTGCGGTCCCAAGCCTCGTCGTCCACCGCTTCCAACGGGATCTTCTCGAAACTCGCTGCGCTCGGCACCAAGAGATCGAGCCCGCCGTGTGCGATTAGCACGCGATCGACGAGGTCGCGCGCGGCCTCGCGATTGGAGAGATCCGCCTGGAAGAGCTCGCCGTCGGCGCCGAGCGCGCGGATCTCGCCCAGCGTGGCTAGCGCGTCGTCGCGGCTCTGATGGTAGTGCACCCCAATCTGCATGCCCTCGCGCGCGAGGGCCAGCGCGATGCTGCGTCCGACGCGGTGGCCCGCCCCTGTGACCAGCGCGCGCCGGCCGCGGAGGTCGAGCCGGGCGCTCACAGCGGGAACGTCACCTTGGCGGGGTAGCTGCCCGGCGACGGGAAATTAGCCGTCCGAATCGTGTCGATCAGGCAGTCGACCGCAGCCTCTCCGGCCTGGTTCGGCGGCGTTACGCTGGCGGCCATCACGATGCCGTCAGCCGAGACGTAGGCGGTGGCTTCGAAGGTGCCGGAATGTCCGTCGCGGCAGTCCGTGAGTTTGTCGTTCAGCTTCTTCAGCACCGTCTTGATGCGATCGGGATCCCAATCGAGCGGGGGACGCACATCGGTAGGAGGGTCGAAATCGAAAGACTTTCGCGCGAGCCCGTGCTCGCCGCCGACCGGCTTTGGCCAATGCTTGTTGCGCACGACCGAAAGCATGCACTTCTCGGTTTCGCGATCGCCGAGCGTGGAGTGCTCGAAGTAGGCTTCTTCAACCGCGCCGCCGGAATTTACCTTGATGAAGAAGCTCACCGCGCCGCCGAGGAACTCGACGCGTGTCGTGCCGCGGTTCAAACACTTCTCGAGCGAGCCGAGCGTTCCCTTGAAGGTTTTGTCCACCTCGTCCTCGTTCATGCCGCCGATTTCACTGGAGGCGCGGACGCCGTGCAGATCATCGTGCCGGGCCTTCGGCTTTTTGGCATGGGCTTGAGTTTGGGGCGGGGGCGTTGCCTCAGCCCCACACGCACTGCAGGCGAGGAGAGTGAGAAGAAGGAGCGAGCGCGACACTCGAATCATGACTTAGAGCCCGCGTAATAGTATGGGACGAGGCTCGGCTCAACCCGCTCACGGCGTCCGAATGGGGCGGAACGCGCTTCGGACTACGCTCGCTCTGGCAATTTCCCGAGCTCCAAGGGGCAGCCAATCTCGTCGGCGAGGGCGAGCAGGAATGTCCGCAGCAGTTCCGCGCGGTGCTCGGCCTCGCGGCGCCCGGCCTCAGTGCACAGCGTCGGGGCCAGCGTCAGCAGCTTGGAGAAGAAGTGGTCGACCGAGAAGCGGGTGTCCGCGAGGCTGCGGCCAAGCGCCCAGGGGTCCTCGGGGTCGAAGTAGCGAGCGCCCATGCGCGCGCCCGTGGAAAAGGTGCGCGCGAGCCCGAGAGCGCCGAGGGCTTCGAGTCGGTCGGCGTCTTGCAGCGCCTCACCGAGGGCAGAGCGCGGCCTGCGTCCGGCGCTGAAACTATGGTCTTCGATGGCCTCGACCACGCGCGTCAGGCTCTCGGCGGGCAGGTCCTGCTGCAGGAATTCGCGCGCGGCCGTGGCGGAGTAAGTGCTGGCACGCGCGCGCTCCGCATGGTTTTTCGGCACGTTCACCACGTCGTGCAGCAGCGCCGCGCACACGCATTCGCGTAGCGTCGCCTGCTCGGCGGCGAGCGCGAGCGTACACGCCGCCACTCGCAGCAAATGCTCCACGTCGTGGGCCGGATCTTCATCGGCCGCGTTCTTCACGTGGTTCAGCACCCGTAAAAGCAGCGCATCGCCGCTAATGGCCGCGAGTAGCTCGCTACGGGAGAGACGTGCCAGCATGCGCAGGGCCGGGGCTCGCGTGATCCAACACGACGATCTCGGGGAAATCCAGCAGGCGCGCGCAGAGCGCGGGCTTCGGGCGCACGGCTACGCCCAAGCGCGCCGCACACAAGAGTTCGACGTCGAAGGCGTTATCCCCAAAGCTTGCGATGAGATCACCCTCAGGCGAGAGTCCACGCAAGGCGGGCGGCTTGGCTTCGGCATACGGCACCGGGGCAGCCAGGCGATCGAGCAGCAGCGTTCCCTCGAGTTCGGCTCGACTCGCAGCCACGCTCTCGGCAGGGATCCCCCAAAATGCGACGGCCTGTTCGACGATCGGCTGCGGGGACGCCGACACCACCAACACGCGCACGCCGGACGCGCGCGCAAAGTCCAAGATGGGAGCGATCTCCGGGTGGAGGCGACTCTCGAACGCGAGCCTCCCCAAAGTGAGCCGGGTGAACTCGGTGAGCTCGCCGCGTTCGAGCCCTGCGTAGCACCAGGTCATCATCGCGCAGGTGTCGCGTTCCGGGTATTTGCCCCGCAAATAGGCGGCGAACAAACGCGACGCGATCTCACTCGAGGTGCCATCGGCGTCGACGCCGTGGGCACGGGCTTCGCGTGCCAAGGCGGGCTGCGCCGCCTCTTTCAACAAGCCCTCGCGGAGAGCCGCGTGAAAGATGTCCTCGCCGACGTCACCGGTCCACAGCGTGCCGTCACCGTCGAACGCGAACAGCGCCCCACTGCTGTCCCGCAACAGGCGGCCGAGCCGTTCGAGCAGCGCGTCGCGACTGATCATCACGAGGGCTGCCTCGTCTCTTCGAATTCACGCCACCAGCGCTCCGAGAATTCGAGGTCTTGGCCGGTGTCGATCTCCATGTAGCCGCCAGCCGTATTTTCACGGAACATTGGCGTGCCGCTCTCCAACATCTGGGCCAGCAGATCGATCAGATAGGCGCGCTCGAAGCTGCGTCCTTCACGGAACACCTGCCCCGCGTAGCGCGCTTTGGCAGCGTCGAACGCTTGGCAGAGAGCGCGCGCGGCGCTCGAGTCGAGCTTCATCACACCGATGAATTCGCCATTGGCGGCTTCGCTCGGGATGTGCCGGGAGAGAGCCGTGACGCGCCGCCCGTCGGCAGACAGCTTTTCTGCGTCGGTTTCGGGGTGCTGGCTGCGACCGACGTAGCGCCGACGCAACTCGGTGTCGCAGCCGAGCACGATGCTCTCGGGCGCAGCTCTCAGTCGTTTTACGATGCCGGGCTCGTAGACGATGTCGGCGTAGGTCGAGATGAAGCCTTCAGACAGGTGTTCGCGTGCGCAGAGCAGGGACGCCAAGATGTTGTTGTGCTCCCACTGCTCGTTCCGTACGAACGTGAGGTCCGGGTAGCGCTCGCGAAGCACGGCCTCGGCGTAGCCGCACACGAACACGATGTCCCCGCGTGCAAAGCCCGCCGACCGGAGCGCCTCCAAAATGTGATCGAGCATCGGGCGCCCGAGCACAGGCACCAGCGTCTTGGGAACGTGGTCGGTGTGGTTTCCAAGCCGGCTGCCGCGCCCGGCGCCGATCACGATCGCTTTCATCGGGTGCCTTGAGTCACGCTCACTCGTCGCTGGCGAGCTTGGCCAGCACGCCGAGGTCTTCCAACGTAGAGACGTCGCCCTGCGTCTTTTGACCGGAGGCGATGTCCTTGAGCAAGCGGCGCATGATCTTGCCACTGCGCGTCTTGGGTAGGCTCTCGGCGAAGCGGACCACGTCGGGGCGCGCGAATTTGCCGATTTCCTGTGCCACGTGCTCGCCGAGCTTCTTCTTCATCTCCTCGGAGGCCACATGCGGCGGCTTGAGCGTGACGAACACGACCAGCGCTTGACCCTTGAGGTCGTCCGGGCGGCCCACTGCGGCGGCCTCGGCAACAGCAGGGTGCGACACCAGCGCGCTTTCGATCTCGGCCGTGCCGATGCGATGCCCGGCGACATTCAGTACGTCGTCGATGCGACCGACCACGTGGAAGTAGCCGTCGCTGTCTTCGCGCGCGCCATCGCCCGTGAAGTACACGTTCTCGATCTCGGAATAGTATTGGCGTTGGAAGCGCTCGTCGTCGCCCCAGATCGTGCGCAACATGCTGGGCCAAGGCCGCTTCAAGACCAAGAATCCGCCGCCGCCCGGCGCCACGCGCGCGCCGGATTGGTCGACGACTTCCGGCACGACGCCGAAGAACGGCAGTCCGGTGGCGCCCGGCTTCATGCGATGCGCGCCTGGAAGCGTCGTCAGCAAGATCGACCCGGTCTCGGTTTGCCACCAAGTATCGACCACTGGGCAGCGCTTCTTACCGATGTTTTCGTAATACCAAACCGAGGCTTCGGGGTTAATCGGCTCGCCGACACTGCCCAGCAAGCGCAGGCTCGAAAGGTCGTATTTCTCGGGCAATTCCGTGCCCTGGCGGATGAACGCGCGGATCGCGGTGGGCGCCGTGTAGAGCACTGTGACCTTGTGCTTCTCGATCAACTGCCAAAACCTGCCCCAGTCGGGGGCATTCGGCGCACCCTCATAGAGCACACACGTCGCGCCGTTCGAGAGCGGGCCGTACACGATGTAGCTGTGGCCAGTGACCCAGCCCACGTCGGCCGTGCACCAGTAGACGTCCTTGTCTTGCAGGTCGAACACGTATTTCGAGGTCAGATGCGCGCCTGCCAAGTAGCCAGCGCTCGTGTGCATCACCCCCTTGGGTTTGCCCGTCGACCCCGAGGTGTAGAGGATGAACAACGGATGCTCAGCGTCGACGATCTCGGGAGCGCCGGCCTCGGCCTGGCCCTTCATCGAGTCGACGAGCTCGTTCCAGTCGACGTCCCGCCCGGCCTTCATCTCGATCGGCG
The DNA here is from genome assembly GCA_019695485.1 of Sorangium sp. Classification (GTDB taxonomy): domain Bacteria; phylum Myxococcota_A; class Polyangia; order Polyangiales; family Polyangiaceae; genus PMG-095. Next base: position 2,640 of record JAEUAF010000503.1, on the reverse strand, counting down.
CCTGCGCTTGCCCGAGTCGCCGGAAGACCACGACCTTCTCCACCGTCGGGGTATCCAGGGTGGCTTTGTCGACCGTGGCCTTGAGCGGCACCAAACCGCCGCGCCGCAGCGCGCCGTCTTGAGTGAGCACGACCTTGGCGCCGCAGTCGTTGATGCGGTCGCGCAGCGATTCCGCCGCGAAGCCGCCGAACACCACCGTGTGCGGCGCCCCGATGCGTGCGCACGCGAGCATGCCGACCACCACCTCGGGCACCATGCCCATGTAGATCGCGACGCGGTCACCTTTGCCGACGCCGAGCGAGCGCAGCGCTGCGCTCATGGCCACGACCTGGCGATGAAGCTCGGCGTAGCTCAGCGTCCGACTTTCGCCCGGCTCGCTCTCCCAGATGATGGCGGCCTTGTCGGCGCGCGCCGTGCCAAGGTGACGGTCGAGGCAGCTTTCGCTCACGTTGAGCGTGGCGCCAATGAACCATTTAGCGTGCGGTAGCTTCCACTCGTGAAGCTTGCTGAACGGCGTGCGGAACACGAGCTCCGCCGTTTCGCGCTTCCAGAAGGTATCCGGGGAATCGAGGCTTTCGCGATAGAGCTTTTGGTACTCTTCGGCTGATCGGATTCGAGCCTTCTCGACGAACTCTTGGCTGGGTTCGAAGACTCGTGATTCGCTCGAATGACTCTCGATGGCCGTCGTATCTTGGTTCATGGCTGCCCCTGTCTTTTACGTGGGGAAGCGTACTTCCGGTGGCATGGTTCGGCGAGAGAATTGTGCGCTGCCCCGCCTCAGTGCCGCGTTCCCCAGCTACTGTAGCCACCCTTCAGCACCAGCCCGAGCATCGGCAGCGTACCGTTCGAGAAGACCGCCTGTTCGGTCTTTTGGTCGAATGCGCCGTGGAGCCCCGTGGCCCCTTCGATGAAAGCGATCACACCGAGCTCCAGCAAAAGGTGTCGGTAATTGAAGGCTGCCCCGAGTTCGAGGCAAAAATAGGGGTCGACGCTGGAGGCCGAGCCGCCCTTTTGCATGGTGCCGTCCATGGCCTCGGTCGGCGACAACTCGAGTCGGTGACTCACGATGCCCGCGCCGATCGAGGTCGCGAAGCGCAACATGTCGCCACGAGTCATGAGCCGCAAATTGGGTCCCACGCGCACTGAGCGCAGCGAGAATGTGCGTTTGGCGACGCAGTTCGTGCCGGTGTCGTCGACTTCGCAGGCGCCCTTGGCGTCGAGCCGGCCAATGTCCAACGCGAGTTCGACGGCGATCGGTTCAGAGAGCCGATAGCCACCGCGCAGCCCGAACGAGGGCAGCGTCATGTGCGCATTGCTGCCGTCGACTTGCAGGTTGAGAGGCGTGTCGTTCAGGCCCACCGCGCTCAGCGTGAGCAAGCCGTAGAGCCCCACCGATTTTTTCGAAGGGGGCGGCGCGCTGGGCTTCGCCGGCAGCGGCGCTTGTTCATCGACGGCGCCAGTCGGCGCACCGAGTTCCGCGTGCAAATCGAGCGTTTTCCCAAGCTCCAAGTGCACGGTTTGCTCGAACGGCTCGAAGCCCTCCCGGTACACCTGGACCACGTGATCGACCTCGGGGGTGAGCGGACCCGACCAGGCGTGAAAGGCGAGCGGTTCATCGTCGATGGCGATGGCAGCCTTGGGATCACTGGTCGTCACGTTCAAGAAGCCGGCCGTCGCGCGCAGTCGAATGGGCAAAGTGAGATGCGCGAGGCTCGCAATGCGAACGATCTCGGCGCGACGCTCATAGCCGGGCGCTTCGGCGAGCAGCGTGTGTTCGCCCACGTTCAACACGATGCCGGCCTGAACGGCCTCAGGGCTCACGACGCGCCCGTCGATGCTGATGACAGCGTTCGCGGGGTTGGGATCGAGCTTCAGCGTTCCGACCAGGCTCTCTAGCTCCGAAACCGTGGTCTGCATCGCCGCGCGCTCGGCCTCCGAGAGCTCAGCGCCGTGCCGCTCCAGCAGCAGCTTGAGCGAGGTCGCCGCCTCGGCGTAGCGAAACAGCGCCTTCAAACACAGCGCGACATTTTGCAGCGAGCCCGGCCCCGGTTTGTCCCGATAAGCCGCCTCGAACTCGGCGAGCGCGCCTGGATAGTTGGTATCGCGATAGAGCTTTACGCCGATGCGGAAGTGACGGCGGGCGCTCTGGGTCTTCTGAGCTTCGGGGTCGGTCGGGGCGGCGTCGGCGCTCTTGGGCGGTGCATCGGCGGCCGGGCTCGCCGTTACCGGGTCTGCTCGCGCGGCGCAGGGGAGAAGGGCGGTAACCAGCAGCGTTGCTGCCGAAATCCGGGTGCCTTCCGCCATAACCCCCTGCTCTATCAAGTCACGGCTCAGCTGGGAAGCAGGCCGACCGTGGGCCTCAAGGGGTGGCTGCCTCAGGACCCGCTCGATTCAGCCTTCCGAAGGCCAAGAGCGGCAGGATCTTTTCCGGCTCCGAGGGGTCGGTACTTTGGATCTTGAGCGTGCCATTTTCACCGCGCGTCTCGGCGGGCAAGAGCTCCTCGCGCACACTAACCTCGACGCGGGCTGGGTTACCAGCGGCGTCCGTCACGCGGGCTGCGAAGGGTCCATCGACGACCTCGGCGCCGAGGACGCGAAAGTTCGGAGCGCTGCTGGTAAGTTCGATGCTGACCGTCTTGT
>JAEUAF010000425.1 GCA_019695485.1 Sorangium sp. | reverse complement strand
GCGGAGTTCTACCCAGGCGCGCTGCTCGGCGCCGACGGGTTCGGCTCGAACATCGGACTCGTGGGCACGTTTTCTTACGGGATCCCAGGCTCCGTGATCGACAATTGTCCGAAGAGCCAGGCGGACGCCGCTTGTGGTCCGCCCCGCACTTTAAGGACGAACGTTCATGAGTGGATGGTGGGGGCTCGCGCGCGAGTTCCATTGAACCCGGCCACCGGCCTGGGTTTCACCGGCAGCTATGGCCAGCAGCGATATTTCCTGCGCGGGGACGAAGTCAACGCCAGGGTCCCCGACATTCAATACGGCTACATACGGCTCGGCGCGGACCTGAGAGCAGACCTCGGTAAGATCTCCCTCGAAGCTTTCCTCGGGGCGCGTTTGGTGCTGAGCACGGGCGAGCTTCAAAATCCGAAGATCTGGTTCGCCAATGTCGGCGCTCGCGGTGTCGATGCGGGCTTGACGCTGGGGTACGCCGTGACGCCGACAGTCAGCGTACTCGTGGGTGGGGATCTCACGCGCTACGGGTTCAACTTCAACCCGATCCCCGCGAACGCGATCTATGTCGCCGGTGGTGCGGTCGATCAGTACCTGGGCGGCTGGGTCGGCGCATCTTTCCGCCTTCCGGGGCAGCCGGCCACCGAGTAGTCCGGCGCGGGCAGGCTCGCGCGAACTGGGGATGGAACTATACTTTCCGTCCATGACGCCTCGATTGCTCATGACTTTGGTTTTGGCTGGGCTCGCCGCCGGCGCTTGCCAGCACAAGGCCTCGCCGGAAGTCGGCGCGACGCCAGCGATCAGTGCGCGAGCGCCCGCGAGTCCTGCGCCTGCAACCGCGACTCCGGAGTTGAAGCGCTTCGGCGCCGCGCTTCCCCCGAGCTCGGCCACTCCAGTCGCCCAAGTGCTCTCCGCGCCTGAGGGCTTTCAGGGCAAGCCCATTCTCGTCGAAGGCTACGTACGTCGCGCGTGCACCCGACGTGGCTGCTGGATGGAGCTTGCGAGCGGCCCTGACACGAGTCTCGAGGGTTGTCGCGTCACCTTCAAGGACTACGGCTTCTTCGTGCCCACGGACTCGGCCGGCTCGCGAGCGCGGGTCGAGGCGAACCTAGAACTCGCAACCCTGAGCCCCGCCGCGGTGGACCATATGGAGCACGAGGGCGCCGCCTTTCGCAGCAAGGCGGCAGACGGCTCAGCGCGCGAGGTCCGACTGGTGGCCTCCGGCGTCGAACTCTGGCGCTAAGCGGCGGCAGCTCATCGGCCGAACAGTCGGACTGGGGCGGGTCGCTCAAGCCCCGAATGAACATTTCCTGGTCAGGGTCTGAGTCCGCCACTTTCGCGCGAGATTTCCCGTTTGCCCGTGGGGTATGCTAGGCGGTCCCAACACAATGCGCTGGCTCAGCGTCCTGCTCGCCCTTGGCCTGTCGACCTTGCCCCTGCCCGCGGCAGCTGCGCCCGAGGTCCATACGGTCGGACCCGGTCAGGTGCTTGGCAAGATCGCGAAGCGCTACCACGTCTCGATTGAAGCCATCTGCGCGGCCAACGGCATCAGCCGTCGAGAGAAGCTTCGCCCGGGTCAGAAGCTTTTGATCCCCGACGCAGATGACAAGGACGGTAGCCGCGCTGCGGAAGAGCAGAACCAGACCGGTCCAAGCGAAACCCCGCGACCGAGCGGCGCGCTGCAAGAGCTCGACCTCGATGGCGGCCAACACGCCTACTACTACGAGCCCACGGGACCCGGCCGACTCGGGATGAAACCGATCCTGGTGTATCTCCACGGTCGCGGTGGACACCCCGAGGAAGACTGCAAGCGTTGGGCACCAGTCGCGCGCCACCTCGGCTGGCTGGTATGCCCGAGCGGGCCCTCCGCGTACGGCACGGGGCGGGCGTGGGACAACAATTGGCTGAGTGCGCACCAGATCACGATGGCTGCGATTCAAGGCTTGCGCTCGCGATATGGCCGCCGCGTGCAGCTCTACGGGAACACCCTCGTGGGTTTCAGCGAGGGCGCGTATGCGGCCATGAACGTGGGGGTTCGCGAGCCTCATACCTTCAATCGCTGGCTGATCTTGGCGGCGAATACGCGCTACTGGGGCGGGCCGGGATTGGAAGCGCTGGACACGGCACGCGAGCGCGTCCGGCGCGTTTACCTCATCACGGGGCAACACGACGAAGTCGTGGACGGGACGCGCCAGGTCGAGCAATGGCTCCGAAAAGCCCGAGTCACCACGCGCGTCTCAATCCCCAAAGACATGGGGCACGAGCTTGCTCTCGATCGAAAGCCGTTTCTGTACTCGCAAGCGCTGCGTTGGCTAAACGGCGCTGAGGGGTCGAAGTCCCCTCACCGCGACGAGTCCGAAGAAACCGCGAGCCGCTAGCTCGCGTCGGAAGCGTGGCTCAGTGCCACGCTTGTGCGGCCGCAACCGCGTTACCGGTGCGGTCGTGCTCGGCAATGAGATAGCGCGCCTGGACCTGGCAATCCGCGCACGCGGGAAAGCGCGAATTGTGTTCGCAGCTCAAGTACACGGACTTCGGCGTCGGGCCCGAGAACTCTGGGGGATCGATATGACGCCCGCAGGCGATGCAGTGGATGTGAGCGTTGTTGCCCTGAGGGCCTGCGGGCCTTTGGGGATCGAGCGCGCGGCGCTCGCGCTTGGTCATGCGCTTTTCGCGTTTCATGGGTGGCGCAGGATAGCGAAAGCTTCAGCGACGCGCTAGCGCCGGTCGAACTGAGCAAGCAACGCGCGGGCCGCTTCGTGCGCCGGGTTTTCGCTGATCGCCTTGGCCGCCAGGATCTTCGCCTTGCGCGGATCGGACGCGCGTTGCGCGAGCACGGCGAGGGCGTAGTTCGCGTCAGCCTTGGTTTCGGGGCGCGCTCCGTCAGGCCCGTCGACCTCAGCGGTTTTCATGATGGCCACGGCGCGCAGCGCGCGCTGCGCGATCTCTTCTTCCTCGGCTTCCAGCGCCAGCTGGCCCAGTCGCATACCGAGACGCGCGTTCTTGGCGTCCATTTCGAACGCCTTGCCGAGCGCCCCGAGCGCGTCGGTCAAGAAGCCTTCTTCGAGGTGCACGTTGGCCTTCTCCTCGTAGATCGGCGCCAGGGCCCGCAAGCGCTTGCCGCGGGAGGCATCGATCGCGCTCCCCAGGTGCAGCAGCGCCTGGTCAAGTCGCGCTATGCGTGTGTAGGCACGCGCGATCAGCACCACCGCGTCGAGGTTTTCGGGAGATTCGCTGCGTAGCGTCTCGAGCGCGCTCAACGCGTGTTCGACGTCATCACCAGCCAGCAGGAGCTCGGCTGCGCGCAGTAGCAACGCAGCGCGTTCTGGCGAGACGGTCTCCAGCGCCTGGCCGAGCAGGATCTGACCGAGTTCGCGATGAGCACCGCTCGCTTCCAGCACCGCGCACAGAGCGGTGCGTAGCTCCGACTGATGCGGATCAGCGCTCTGCGCTTTTTCCAAGAGCGGTCGCGCGGCTTCACTGCGACCGGCGCGAGTGCACAGCTCGGCCAGGGTGAGCGCGGCGCTCGTCAGTTCGAAACCCGTCGAGAGCTCGCCGAGGCGGGTATAGGCGTCGATCGCGCCGTCGAGGTTCTCGGCATGCGCCTCGAGTGCGCCTCGCCGGGAGAGCACGCTGATGTCCTCCGGGAATTCGAGCGCCAATTCCGCCAGCCGAGCGCGCGCGGCGTCGAGCTCCCCGGACGCTTCGAGCACGCTGACCAAGCGCAGCGAGAGCTGAATTCGCTCGGCGCCCGTGCTGCGCAAGATGGCGCGGTCGAGCGCCTCTACCAGGTCGGGCAACGCGGCGCTGTCGGCCAGCGCGGCCTGCTCGAGGTCCTCGATGGCCTCCCGATCACGGCCGAGCTCCGAGTACAAGCCAGCGCGGATCCGCCGCAACACTGCGTCGTCGACGTGACGCCGCAACACGCCCTCGACGACCTCGAGCGCCCGTTCGTGCTGACCTGCGGCGCGCTGCGCGGCGATCAAGCGTTCGAGCAAGACCCGATCGTCGGGGCGCTCCGCGAGCGCGCCTTCGAGGAGCGCCGCCATGCGAGCAGCATCGCCGCGTTCACCATACCGACGTACGAGCTCATCGCAGAGAGCGGCGTCACTCGGGCACGCGGCGACACCGAGCTCGAGCGCGCGCTCCGCGCCCACCGGGTCGTCCAGATCTTCGTACAAAGCGAGCAGGCGCCGGCACAGCGCTGCCGCAGCGGGGCCGCGCTCGACCGCGAGCAGCTGCTCGAACGCTTCCGCCAAGCGCTGGGGCTCGTCTGCCGACTTGGCGAGCCGCACGTTGAGCTCGAGCAACTCACGCCGCCCGGGGTCGCGCGCCAGCGCCGAACGGCACACGTCGAGCGCTTCAGCGGATTTGCCCTGCCGTTGCAGCAGTGACGCCAGCCGCAGCGCAAGCATGGCAATGCCGTCGGCATCGCCCGCCTGGCGCGCTTCCTCCAGATCCATGGCGAGCAAGTCGACGAGTTCGTCCTCGCGCCCGTCGGCGGAGAGCAACTCCGAGAGGCGAGTGCGCGCTGCGCGGTCGCCCGGTACATCCAGCACGATCTCTTTTAGCAACTGAATCGCGTCATCGCGCCGACCCAGGCGCTCGAGCAATAGATCGACGTGCTCGAGCCGCAGTCGAGTGCGCTGCTCCGCAGAAGTGACCAGGGGCGCCGTCGCCTCGAGCAGCTCGGCTAGCCGCTCGACGTCCGGGATCTCGCGGTAGAGCTCGAGGAGTGGCAGAAACACCTCGGGGTTCTCGGGGTCGTCCAGGCGCAGTCGTTCGAGTAGCCGCGCTGCCCGCGCCGAGTCTCCGGCGGCGCGTGCGGCGTCCGTGACGCTTCGCAAGAGGGCTAGGCCCTCGCTCGGCTGCAGGAACTGAACCGCTTCCTCCTCCATGTCGAGCGCGGACCCTAGCTCACCGCGGGCACGCCAATGTCGCCCGAGCTCGAGACGAACCCAGGCGGCATGCTCTGCCACGCTATCGAACGCGCGACTCGAGAGCGCTCGCGCCAAGAGCCGTTCGGCGAGGTCCGGCTCCGCGAGCTGCTCGGCGATCTCCACGCCTTCACGCAGCCCGGCGATGTCGGCGTCCCCGGTGAGCATGCGCCGCTCGAGCGCGGCGAGTAGGGCGCGCTGATCCCCGCGCTCTCGCGCGATGCGCTCCAGCAGCAGCACCGCGCGCGGCGGCAGATCGCCCTCCGCGCTGCGGAGCAGCGCCTCGGCCCGCTCGAAATCAGGCGAGAGCGTCATGGCTCGCTCCAAGAGATCGAGACCACCCTCCAGATCCGTTCCATCCGCGAGGCGCGCGCTTGCCAGGCGGTAGAGCAGATCGCCGTCGGGCGGCGGACGACTCGAGCGCGCGCTTGCCTCAATGCGTCGCTCCAGTACTCGCGCTTCGGAAGCAGCGTCTCCCAATGCGACGTACGTGCGCCCGAGCGCCGCCCAGGTTGCGTCGTCGATGGCCGTGGTGTCGCCGACCTCTGCTTCGACGCGCCGCGCCCGCTCCAAGAGGTCCTTGCGCACCCGCTTCAGCTCCCGCGGGTTGCCGGCATAAAGCTCCGAGAGATCGCTGAGCAGCCGCGCCGCTTCTCGCGGTGGTAGCGCCTGTCCAAGGCGCAATTCGAGCACTCGGGACAAAAGCTCCGGCCGGCTGCGCTTCGACAGTGCGCGTTCGAGCGCCGCCGCCTCCCGCGGATCTTCGAGGGCCGCGTCGAATGCACTCGCGGAAAACTCCTCGGCTCGGGCGCTGTCACCACGCGCTTCTGCGACCTCGCCGAGCGCAAACAACGCTTCGGCGCGACTCGTGGGGTTGTGTGGATCCTTGCCAGCAACGAGCAGGAGCGCGCGGTACATCCGCTCGGCGCGTTCGAGCTCCCCCTGTTCGAGTGCCGTCCGCGCCAGCATTTCCAGGATGCTCGGGTGCGCCGGATCGATCTTCGCAGCAGCATCGAGCTCGACGAGCGCCGCAACGCGATCCTCCGCCGCCAGCAAGGCGCGGGCGAGCTCGAAGTGCACGAGCGCGCGGTCTTTCGGTCGCCGCGAACCGTAACGCGCGAGCTGTTCGCGCAGAACGTCGGCGGCGTCCGCGAAGCGCTGGCCTTCGTAGAGCGCTCGTGCGAGGAGCAGCCGCAGCGATGAGTCATCCGGTGAAAGCTCGATCGCTCGCTCGAGCAACGGCACTGCAGGCCCCGGCTCAGCGCGTTGATCGAGATGAAGCTCAGCCGCTTCGCGCAAGAGTGAGAGCTGCGTGCGCCCCTCGGCGCGGTTCGCCTCTTCTTCGATGAGCGTCGCGAGGCGCGTGAAATCTTTGGCTTCGCGATAGAGAGTGGCGAGGCGCGCCCTGAGCGGCGCGCCCTCGACGACTCGTGAAACCACCTGTTCGAGCGTCTCGCGAGCGCGGTGTGGCTTTCCGAGCGCGACGTAAGCTTCCGACAAAGCCAGCGCGCGCTCCCCGAGGGTGTCGGCGGAGGACTCCTGGCAGAGCCGCTCCAAGGCATCCGCCACGAGCTCGATGCGGCCTGCCCGCTGATGAATGCGGGCCAACGCTTCGAGGCATGCTTCGCCCCGCAGCGCAGCGCCCCGGTCGTAGGCGGCGAGCGCGCGATCGACGTCGTCGAGGCGGTCCTCGCAGAGTTCGCCTGCGCGTGCCCAAAGCACCTGCGCGCCGGCGACATCACCCTGCCCTGCGCGGGCCGCGGCCTGCTCCTCCCAGAGCGTGACGATCTCGTCGAAGCGCCCTTTTTCTTCCAGCAAGAGTGCGAGGCGCGTCACGCTAGAGACAGCCACGTCATCTGCTGGGTCCTGCGCGAGCAAGGCCTGGAACAGCTCGATGGCGCGCTCGATGTCGCCCAGCCGGTCGGAGACCAAGCAGGCAGCTTCGCGCCGAAGATCCCGGCGTCGGAGCGGCAAAAACGGCAGCTCCGATCCGGCCAACAGCTGATCGACGACGGCCTCGTATTCCCCGTCTTCGAGCAGGCGCTCGGCGAGCTCGCTCAGCGCCCAATCGGCGGTGCGGGCCGCGTCGCTCGTGGGCCCATCGTTGGCCGCGACCCAAACCGCGGTTGCAAGCTCGAGCAAGCGCGCACACACGCGGCGCCCGGTCGCACGATCGGGGGGCTTCGCACCGGCGACGCGAACCGCACTTTCCCAGTCGAGCGCGGCGACGTACGCCTCGAGCGCGAGGATGCGGTCGTTCGTGCGTTGCTCGTGCAGCGCGCCGAGTTCCAGAAATAGCCCGTGTCGCGCGTCGACGTGCGCCGTGCTTTCGATCTCGGTGTTGAAGAGCTCCGCCAGCTCGTTCCAACGTTGCTCCGCGGCCAACAAGCCACGCAGCGCTTCGAAGCTCGCCGCGTCGCCGCCGTGCAGTTCGACGACGCGCCGCCAGGCTTGGATGGCGGTCGGGCGGTCCGCGCGCACTGCGGCGTGCAGCTCGGCGATGCGCACGCGGTCTCGCCGCGCGTCGACCTCGGCCTCGATGTTCGCTCGGGCTTCCAGCGCGGAAATCAGCTCGTCCCAGCGCTGCACGCTCTCGAGCGCCAGGCACAGGCCGTTCATCGCCAGCAGATCGCGCACGTCATCGGCGAGCCGCTTTCGGTACGCCGAAATCGCGCGCGGCGCATCGCCGAGCGTGTCGAAAGAAATGGCCGCGGCATCGCCGAGCGCCTGTCGACGCTCATCGAGCGTGGGCGCCAGATCGGCGAGTCGTTCGAGAACGGCGACCCGCTCGAGTGGGTCGCCTGCCTCGGCTAGCAGCTCGGACATCGCGCGGCCCGCTTCGAGCTCGGCTGCTTCCGGCACCCCAGGCAGCGTGAGAACCTCGCGATAGAGCTCGGCCGCGCGGTCCGGAGCTGAAAGCGCTTGGCGTTGCACGGAGGCCGCCTCATTTAGCAGCCCGGCGCGTAACAACGGCAGCTCGTGTTTGCGCGCGGCGGCCACGAGCACGTCCGAACGCCGCGCTTGGACGTCGACTTTGGCGGCCAGCGTCGCCAGTGATGGCCGGTACTTGTCGGGCTCGGGATCCAGCAAGACGAGCTCGGCCGTGGTCTCGAAGGCGCCCAGCGCGTCGCCGAGCACTTTCAGTCGCAGCCCCACGATCTCCTCGAGGAGCACGCGGCGCTCTTCCGAAGTGGCCGCCGCTCCCTCTTCGAGTTCGAGCATGCGCACCACGTCCACCGGGCTCGACGTGCCACGGTAGTAAGCCTTGAGGTGCGCCGTGGCACGCAGCAGCGGGATCGGAACCTCGGCCGGCAAGGCGCGGCGAGCCGCCGCAGCTGGCAGCGTGATCAAGCGTTCGAGCAGCTGCACCGCTTCGACGACACGCTCGGGGTCTTCGAGCAGCTGTTCTGCCCGAGCCAGCGCTTCTTCCGGCTCGGCGAGGTCGAGCCACAAGGACGCGATGCGAACCACGAGATCACCCTGGTCCGCTGCCTTTACGCCGGCCAATCGCGCCGTCAGGAGGTCGATCAACGGGCGACGCTTGGCGTGGCGCTCGTAGAGCCGCTCGAGGGACGCCTCAACGCGGACGTCACCCGGATTTTCGCGATTGAGCGCCTCCAAGTAGGAAATCGCTCGTTCCGGGTCACCGGCGAAGTCGCGCGCCGCCATCGCGGCTTCGCGCAAGAGGTCGATGCGCGCGGGCGGTTCGAGCGGAGCGGTGAGACGCGCGTCGTAGAGCGAGAACAACTCCGACCAACGACCGGCGCCGTTGAAGGCCAATTTGAGCCTGTCGAAAGCCCAGCCAGCCGTCGGGCACAGCTCGAGTACGCGGCGCAGCATCTGCACGACGCGCTCCGGCTCGTCGAACCATTCGCCGTAAAACTCGACCATTCGTTGACCGAGTTCCTCCGCGACCTCCGCGGGCAGCGTCCGTTCGAAGGCGCGAGTATAGGCTTCGACGACGCCATTCGGGTCATCGAGTCGGCGCGCCATCTGCTCGGCCACCTTCCAGAGCTCGATTTCGCCTGGGGCAGCCTCTGCGCCCCGCAAAGCGATGCGTAAGGCCTCTTCAGGAGCGTCGGATTTGGTCTCGAGCAGCTGAGTCAGCCAGCGACTGCGCGCCAGTGAGAGTTCGGGCGCTTCCGCGCTGACCGCCAACAGCGCCTCGATCACGTCCGCGCGTCGCGCAGGATCCTCGAAGGCATCGGCCGCCTGCTCCAGAAGTTCAGCCGCATCGGCGCGCGTAGCTGGAATGGCGAGCGCGCGATGCACGATGCGTAGCGCGTCCATGTCGCTCGGATTCGCCGCCAGAATCGGGCGCACCAGAGCCAGCGCTTCGGGCGCGCGTTCCAGACTCTCGATCAAGAGCCCCGCGATCCGGAGCTCGATACCAAGTCGCACGTCGCCGTCCACCCGCAGGCGCAGCGCTTCGAGCGAGCTCAGGGCGCTCGCCGGATCACCGGACGCGGCTTGCAGGCGCGCAAGCTCGGTCCATGCCTCGGTTTGATCCGGATCTTGCGTCGTGATTCGCTCGTAAAGTGCGCGAGCCGCTTCGGGGCTAGCGAGCTCATGCTCCTCGGCGCGGGCCCAATCGAGCAGCACCGAGATGCTGTCGGTCGCGTGCTGTGCTCGGAAGCGATAGAGCCAGCGCTTGTCGTCGTGACGCGCCGCACTCGGGGCCGCTCGCCGCAGGAATTCGCCGAGTGCTTCGACTTCAGCGCTCGAGTCGTCCCCGGCGCTCTCTATCTGAGCGCGAAATAGCGCCGCGGCTTCGTCCGCGCGCTCTGCGAGCGTGCCCTGCGCCCGCGCCTTCGCCAACACCAGGTGCCGCACGCGTTGCGGGTCAGAGCCGCGGGCCAAGGCGCGATCCACGAGCTCGACGTATTCGCGAGCCGCCCCACTCTCGAGCGCTGGTTCCTCGAGCGCCAACAGTGTGGCGATGATTTCGCGCTCATCCGCTGCTTCGAGCAAGATCCCGAATACCTCGGAGAGCCGGGCCCAATCGTGTCCCACTGCGCAAAGCTCCACCAACCGCTCGGCGGCTTCGCGATTCTTGGGCTCGGCGTCGAGCACACGGTCATAGAGGCGCCGCGCGCGCTCGGCATCTGCCGCTGCGCCCTCGGAAAGTCGCGCTCCTTCGAGCCAAAAGCGCGCCGCGGACGCGACGTCGCCGAGCTGCCAACTGGCTGCGTTGCCGAGCCGCTCGAGCAACTGTACCCGCTGCCGCGGATCGGTCGTTCCGAGCAGGCGCTGCTCGAGCACACTGCGCAGGGTGACACCGTCCGCCTGTTCGAGCGCCAGACGCTCCACGTTCGCCAACACATCGTCTGCAAGATCGGCGACTCCGAGCAGTTCCCGATAGCGCGCGAGTGAGCCAGCGGCGTCACCCGCGCGCTCGGCAGCCTCGGCCAGCCGGAGCAGCGCGAAACTTCGCCGATCCCCTTCGAGGAGCGGCAGCACCCGTTCGAGCTCGACGGCCGCGCCGGCAAAGTCGCCCGCTTCGCCCAAGGCGTCGAGCAGGGCGTCGTGCCCCGCCAGATCGCGTGGCTCCTCGGCAACGGCTCGGCGTAGCGTCACCACCGCGCCGAGCGCATCTCCGAGCTCCACGCGCTGCAAGCGCGCCATGGCGTGCAGCAAATCGCGACGCCGCTGGGGCTCGCGCTCCTCGGCAAGCGCCGCCTCGTACAGCGCGAGCCGCTCGATCGGAGCGCCCTGCTGAGCCAGCAGCTCATCGATCGCTTGCAGCAACTTGCGCGAGGAAGGATCGAACGCCAACGCCTTCCGGTAGACCTCGATTGCGCGAGGAAGATCGCCCGCAGCTTGGGCTGCGTCGCCAGCGGCCTGGGCCAAGTCGAACATCTCGCGCGTGTCGACACCGCGCCCCGACAGCGCGGAAAAGAGCGCCCGCCCGCGGCGCTCTGGGCTGTTGGCGCCGAGGCGCAGCACTTCAGCGAGCCAATGCTCGATCTGCGAGGGGGCCTGGGCCACCGCGTCGGCCAGGGCTCGGGCCGCAATCTCGAGGGCGCGTTCCGCGTCGCGCAACGGTCCCTGGGCCAGACTGACGCCGTTTTCGGCCGCCGCGAGCCGCGCCTCGACGGTATCTTCGCCTTCGACGCGCGCTTCCAGGACGCGCAACCAGCCGAGACTCGGCTCCTCGT
>JAEUAF010000307.1 GCA_019695485.1 Sorangium sp. | reverse complement strand
ACGAGGAGCGACAGGTATCGTGAGGAGGTGGAGCTCGGAAAGGTCATGGCAAGTCGCGCTGAAGCAGAGATCGGGCCAAGCCGAGATCGCGTGTTTATTGCCGAAATCCCTGGCTGGTGTGACCTCGCGGTCGCGGACGGCTGTCCGTCGAGCGGACAGGTGTCCGGGTGTCCGCGCCCCTCGCGGACGGGGATTTGTGCTGCGTGTCGACTGGCACGCTCCGTGAAGAGAGGGCGCGCGGAGGTCCCCACCGTGCGCTTCAAAGTCTCGTTCTTGACACCGATCGCGTTCCTCGTTTCTGCAGCGCTGAGCTCGGTCGCGCACGCCGAGGGTGACGACGCTTCGACGTTCGAAGCTCGGCTCGCCGCCGAGCTCGGGGTAAGTGGCGGGCTCACGGCCGAGGCGCTCGCGCAGAGCGCGGTCGCCACTAGCTACTCCGTGCAAGCGCGCCGAGCGGACGTGGACGCGGCGCATGAAAACCTCGCGCGTGCGCGGGCCGGATATTGGCCGAAGCTTACGGTCAACGCGCGCTATACACGGGTCTCGCACGTCGACAGTTCCGCCGGCAGCATCGTCGTCGCGCCCACGGCGCCGATCGGGGCGATTCCCACGGGAACGCCGCTTTTCAACGTTCCCCTGAGCTTTCCGACGCCTGAAGATCAGTACGTGCTCGGGGCGAGTCTGCTGGTGCCCGTGTCCGACTACTTTCTGCGCGTCTCAGCAGGCGAATCCCAGCGAGAGTTCGCGGAGCGGGCGGCGCGGTACGACTTGGATTCGAGCGAACGCGCCGTGGCGACCAACGCGCGCGGCCTATACTACGCTTGGGTCGGCGCCCGGCTCTCGACCATCGTGGCCGAGCTTGCGCTAGAGCAGGCAAAGCTCCACGCCGTGGACGTGCAGCATGCGCTCGATGCGGGCACGGCGTCTCCGGCCGACCGCCTGCGCGTCGAATCGCGCATCGCCGAAGCCGAACGCGGCCTCGAGGGCGCGCGGCACGCGGTCGCCGATCTTGAAGAGCAGATTCGGATCGCTCGCCACGACCCCGAAAGCGCAAGCTACGCGGTCGGCGAAGACGTGCGCGGCGAGCTTGCGCCGAATGCCCTGCCCGAGTCGCTTCCCGAGCTCTTGCGCTTGGCCTTCGACGGCCGTCCGGAGTTGCGCGCGCTTTCGGCGCGCTCCGAGTCGGCGGCGCGTGCCGTGAAGCTCGAGCGCGCCGCGTTTTGGCCGCGCTTCGACGTGTTCGCCGACGCTCAATACTCGAACCCGAACCCGCGCTTTTTCCCGCAGCGCGCGGAATTCCGCGGCACTTGGGATGCGGGGGCGCAGCTCAGCTGGGTGGTCACCGATATCCCGAGCGCGAGCGCGGGCAGTCACGCCGCCGAAGCGGCGCTGCTCTCACTGCGCGCGGAGGCGCGGGCATTCGAGGACCAAATCCGGCGTGAGGTTTCGGCCGCGCTCCAAGTGACCCTCGACGCGCGCGCCGCGGTGCGCACCACCCAGAAGCAGCTGCAGGCGGCCGAGGAATCCTACCGTGTGCGCCGGGCTCTGTTTCAGAATGGACGCGCCACCAGCACAGAGCTCTTGGATGCGGAACTCGACCTGACCCGTGCTCGGCGCGAAGCGCTGGCCGCGCGTCTCGAAGTGCGAATGGCCGCGGCTCGCCTGCGTTACGCAGTGGGGGCAGGGCAAGCCCAGTCACCCGCGGCTGGCTGATCGAAACCCGGCCCGAATTCAGGGCGAAACGCGAATGGGCGGCTCGCTGGCCGCATTTGCGACTTTTCGAGCTCGGGGAAACCCGGCACGCCGTGCTCGCGTAAGTGCCGGCAGCCGGGGCGAGTCTGCGTCGGTGGAAGCCATGTACCCAGGGCCTTGCGCCCGCAAGGCATGGGGCTCATGGAACGGTGACTTCGTTGTCTCAGCCGGAACCTTTTCCCTCCTTCGGCACGACTCTACAGAGTCCCGGATCGGCTCGCCCGTCGCTGCGGCCTTCTGGGGAACGTGTTCGATTCCGGCAAGAACGAAACTCCCTGACGTTGGCGCTGCCCTTCGGGGATACGCCGCTCGACAGCCGGGCGGGGCGAGCCTTTCTTCAGCGCAGGTTGGCGCTGTTTTCCGCTGTCGCAGCCACCTTGGGTGCGTTCGCGCTAGTGGCCTTTCAGCTCGTCAATGCAGGCCTGCCCGGCTACGAGCTACTCGGGTCGTTTACGAAGACCGGCGGCGTCTTCCAATTGCTTGCGATTGGGGTCTCTTCGGCGATCTGGCTGTTGACCAGTGGTCCCAGTTTCTCGCTGCGCATGCTGCTCGTTCTCGACGCGCTCGGCACGCTGCTGATGCTGTCGGCTTACGCGAAGATGGCCTCGGTAAGCGGCGTTCACGTGCAGCGCGTGGAGCTCGTGATGATGCTGATCACGCTCAGCGTTGGCACGTTGCGCGCGGTGATGATCCCAAGTCCGTGGCCGCACACCTTGGTAATCGGCGCCATCGGATCGGTTCCTGCGCTGGCGCTGGCCCGGCAAACGGCGTCAACGATGCTCTTCGACGGGCATCCCGTGCCGGCGTGGGCGGCAATGAGCCAGATCGGCGTGTGGATTTTGGTGAGCCTCGCGATCAGCGTGGTCACCTCGCGGGTGATCTACGGCTTGCGCTGTCAGGTGGCCCAGGTCGAACGACTCGGTCAGTACGTGCTGGAAGAGAAGATCGGGGAAGGCGGCATGGGCGCCGTGTACCGCGCGCGGCACGCGCTCTTGCGTCGGCCCACGGCAATCAAGCTCGTGTTGCCCGAGCGCGCGGGCCCGGAGAATTTGGCGCGCTTCGAGCGCGAGGTGCAGCTTACCGCGAGTCTCACGCACCCGAACACCGTGAGCGTGTACGACTACGGGAGTACGCCGGACGGAGTCTTTTACTACGCCATGGAGTTTCTCGACGGTATCGACCTCGAGCAGCTGGTGACGCGCTTCGGGCCGCAGCCAGCTGGGCGCGTGATGCACATTCTGCGTCAGGTCGCAGCCTCACTGGCCGAGGCGCATGGCATCGGACTGGTTCACCGCGACGTGAAGCCGGGCAACATCATCCTGTGTGAGCGCGGAGGCCAAGCGGACACGGCCAAGGTTGTGGACTTTGGTTTGGTGAAGAACCTGAGCAAGCGCGGGCAGGACACGCCCTCGCTCAGCAACGTGAACGCCATCGTCGGCACCCCGCTCTATCTGGCACCAGAGGGGTTGGTCTCGCCGGACCACATCGACGCGCGTGCCGATCTTTATGCGCTCGGGGCGGTCGGCTACTTCTTGCTGACGGGCGTGCCGGTGTTTGATGGCCGAACCTTGTTGGAGGTGGCTGCGCAACATCTTCATCAGGCGCCGATGCCACCATCCGAGCGCGTTGGGCTCACGCTGCCCCCAAAGCTCGAAGCGCTCTTGATGCGCTGCCTAGCGAAGGATGCAAATCTACGTCCGCAGAGCGCGGCCGAGATCATCGCGGCGCTGGATGAGTGCAGTGAGCCGAGTTGGTCTGCTGCCGACGCCGGCGCGTGGTGGATGAAACACGGCGCGCGGGCCCGGCAGCGTGATGGTGCCCAGGAACAGAGCTCGGCGGGGCCCGGCACCGTGGTGATCGACCTGGCGCGTCGCGTCGCGCAGGCGGGCTGAAGCGGTTACGCGCTCACCGAGGCGCGGCCGCTAGCGAGGCGCGTCGTGTATTCTGCGAGCGCGGTCACGCGGCGTCCGGAGAGACGATCGAGCACGCGCACAATGGGCGTCGCCGTTGCGCCGTGCGGCAGCTCGAGGCGATACGCCTCGGCGCTCGAGGGCACGGGCGCCGTGGTCCAGCGCGCGCCGGCGGTCGAGACCAACACCTCGCCCAGGTAAGCGCCGAGGATTAACGCCGCGCGCAGCGCCCAGGCGGCCGTGGCATCCGGGGGAGCCTGTGGAGGTGCCAGGAGCGCGGCATAGCAATCAATGGCCACCATGCCCGACAACGTGCGGTCGAGCGGCAGCCCCAGCGCTCGCTCGCAATAAAGGCCGATCACGGAGGCGTCGAGATGTCGGGCGAGCTCGCTCAGTTGCTCCTGCGAAGGAAAGCTCGACGGATCCCACGGCGCCGGGGGCGCCAAGGAGAGCGGTACGGAGTTGCCGAATGGATCGGCGCCTGGGTGCAGCGAGTGCGGCGTCTCCACGACCAGCGGTTCGACGTTGGTGAGCCTCAGTTTGATGCGCTCGCACGGACGCGTGGACAGCCCGATGCCCTCGATGCTCGCGGAGAACGGAAATGCAGGGATCCCTTGCCACTCCGCGCCATAGGCCTGCCTCCAGCTTTCCCCGACGTAGGCGCCGAGCATCTGAATCACGGCGTCGTCGGGCGGAGGCTGGCCTTCCGCAAACAACAAAGAGAGCACGGCGTCGAGGCGCGCTACGCTGAAGACCGAACAGTCGTAAGGCGCGAAGTGTCGAAACACGGGTAGCTCGGTCATCTTCTCGGCGGAGCTCCGAGCGATCGCCTGCCATGACTCCGTTCCCCCTCGTCGCGCAGCGCCCCTCAGGCATTCATGCGCCGTTTCCTGCAGGCGCTTCAGCGCGGGTTCGGGGTGACCTCCAACCAGCGCTGCTTCGACTTCTCCCCACAGTGCGCTTGCCGCTGGGGCGGCCTTGTGGTTCGCTCGCACGCGACTGCTCAAGTGAAATCCGTAGCGCGCGAGCGCGGCTTCGTTCACCTGCGCCTCGTCCGTCGAGGCCTGGGCGAGGAGCTGTTGGGTGCGTTCCATCTCGGCGTGCTGACCGAGGCGAGCTTGCGCGAGGCTGAGGGCGGCCAGCGCGTCCACCTGTCTCGGATCTTGTTGCAGTGCACTTTGGGCGAGGTTTACCGCGCGCATCGGATCTCGGGGCGCGGCGAGCGCAGCGCGCAGCCCCAAGAGCAGCGCTGTGACCGCGCCCTCCCGCAGTCGGGTCGACGCCAACAACGGCTCCGCCTCGCGCTGATACGCCACGTCGCCGCTGCGGCGCAGCATGCGCACCAACGCCCAAGCACACGTAACTCGATTGATCGGATCGTCGGGATCTTCGCTGAGCGCGCGGCGCGCCTGAACCAGGGCCGACTCGGGGTGTCCGGCCTCGATCAACACGCGTGCCGCACCTGCGCGCAGCAGCGGTTCGAGCAGCGGCGCCTTCAGTAGTCGCTCGAGCTCGGCTGTGGCCCGCTCGGTTTGCCCCAAGGCGGCC
The DNA here is from genome assembly GCA_019695485.1 of Sorangium sp. Lineage (GTDB taxonomy): Bacteria > Myxococcota_A > Polyangia > Polyangiales > Polyangiaceae > PMG-095. The sequence continues at coordinate 8,103 of JAEUAF010000307.1, read as the reverse complement.
AGCGCCCGCGCGGTCAGCAAGGTGAGCTCGGGCCCCGTTTCGCTGCCCGCTTGCTCCGTGAGTTCGAGCGCCCGCGCAGGGTGCCCCGCATCGAGCGCCGCCGCGATTTCAAACAAGGACGCGCCGTGTGGCCGCACGGAGTAGCCGCCGCTGTGGGGGCGCCTCGCTCGGCGCTCTGCGCTGGGGCGTTCTGGCCGCTCCGCTCGCTCGTTGGCTGGCTGCGGATGCGCTTGTTCTGGCTCCGGTGGTGGCAAGGTGGACGCCGAGTTGATGCGCGGCACTTCGAGCGACGGGATCAGGGGAAGGCCGCCGGCGGGAGCGCTCAGGGTCGGCATGCGCTCGCGTTCGATCGCCGTGGGGCTGACGCCGGGCAGCGTGCGTCGCGTCGAGGGGATGACGGGCAACGAGTGCGGCGGCAGGGGCGTCTCGGGAGCGTAGCTCGGGATGCCCGTGCGCGGCGTGAAGCGCGGGACCAGCGGCGCGCGCGGGATCTCTTGCTGCGTCGGCGCACGACGAGAGCTCAAAGCCATCACTTCGGGAGCGCTCGGCGACGACGACAACGGGGCGCCCGTGACGCGGCGGAATACCTCCGGGGCTGGGTCTAGAACCCCGGCTTCCGCTGCGGCGAGCATGCGCGCGGCCTCCGGGAAGTCGGGCATTCGCAGCAACAACTCGCGCAGCCGCTCGATGACCCCGGCGTGATCCAGTCGACCCCGCTGAAAGAGCAGGCGCGTCGCAAAGTAGGAACTTACAACCTCGGCGTTCGGAAAATTACCGATAGTCGCCAACAGCCGTTGCGCTTCGTCGAAGCGCCCGGCGTTCAGCTTGCTCTCAATCTCCAGGAGCCGGGGTTCACGCAGGGGGCCACTCCCCATGCCCTCATCATAGGCGCGTCCGGCGCCGCGCGGGCAGAGTCCCGCCCGAACTCGCGGCTTAGCCCAGAAATTCTTGGCTTTTGAGGGCCCGCCCTGCGGGCCGAGCACAGCTGACCACCGTCAGGCGCGCGTGGCCGGCGCGGGCCGGCTGGGGGCAGACTTACAGGGTGATGAACCAAGACAGCGCTCCCGTGCGCTTGGTGCGGGTGTACTCCCGGGGAGCTTCTGGCGCGCTCGCTGCGCAAGAATGGGTAGCGGAGTGCCCACGTCGAGGGCGCGTCGGTCTGGAGGTCTGCGTGGACTGCCAGGCGTTCGTGGCGCTCGAGCCATCGCCTGATCTCTCGCGGGCCCTTCTGCGTTGTCGCGCTCCGGAGCCGCGCGTCGCACTGCGCGCGCTGACTCGGCCGGAAGCTCGGGACGGCGACTCGAAGATCGGCAGCCTGCTCGGCAGCGAATACCTCTGCCTGACCGCCGAGCTCGGCGTGGAAGAGGTGGCGACACTATTCGTCTCAGAGTCTCTTCAATGCGCTCCTGTCGTCGACGCTGAGCGTCGCCCGCTCGGCGTGGTTTCAACCGCCGACCTGACGCGCTGGTATTGGCAGCGCCAGGTGTCCGCGCCCACGACGGTGCGCGAAATCATGCGACCGGTCGTGGTCGTGAACTTCGAGGTAAGCGTTGACGACGCGGCACGCATCGCTTGCGACGCTCACGCCGAGTGCGTGGTCGTGGTGGGGCGAACGGGACGCATCGAAGGCTTCGTCACGCTCCTAGAGCTCCTCGCGTGCATCTCGCGACGCGCGAAGCCCGCGCCTGCGTGACGCGGCGCGCTCCCGCTGGCCGTTACGGTCCAGCGCTCGCGGGCGCGGGCGCGCTCGCACAGCGAAAACCAATGCCGTGGCTGGTCGCCTCGGGCGCCTGCGCGTAACGAAACGAAGGGCGCAGCCAGCTCGCGTAGCTGCCATTCCAGGCGCCGCCGCGGATCACCTTTTTGTCGCCGCTCGCGGGGCCGCTCGGACTATTTTCCTCGCCCGCGCTGTAAGGGCCGTACCAGTCTGCCACCCACTCCCAGACGTTGCCGACGACGTCGTAAGGACCAAATCGCGAGCGTCCCGCCTCGAATTTGCCGACGGGCGCCGTGGTCGCGAAGCCGTCGCTCGCCGGGTAGAGCGCAGTGAGCGCGACTTTGTGATCCTTACCCCATGCCACGCACTCGGTGCCGCAGGCGTTCAGGTGCTTCTCGGTCGGGGCTTCGTCACCCCACGGATAGACGCGGCCATCGGGGCCGCGCGTCGCGTATTCCCACTCGGCCTCGGTCGGCAGGCGCTTCTCGTACGCTTTGCAGTAGAGGTTCGCCATTTCCCAGGTCACGCAGTTGATGGGATGGTCGGCCTTCGCCGGATCGCCGATCGTGCAAAGCGGCGCGTACGTCTTCTTGTCGGCAGCTGAGATGTTGGGCCACTCGACCTCGGTGCCCGCGCGTTTGCACTTACCGGCGTCGGAGCAAGCTTTGTACTTGCCCGCGGTGACCTCGTAGAGATCCATACAGAAACCACCGAGCTTGACCTGATGGGCGGGCTTTTCGTTCGCCTGCGCGTCCTTGGCGTCGGAGCCTTGGAAATATTGACCAGCCGGCACCAGCACCATCTCGTCCGGGCAGGGCTTGACCGGCGCGGCCGGCGCCTGGGCAGACGAGGCCAGCGCGGCTTGGGCCGGCTGCGCTGAAGGAGGCGCGGGTGGAGCAGGACTCTCGCCGTGGCCACGTAGTGCGAACCACGCACCTCCACAGATCACGGCAGCGCCGATACCGATCGCGGCCCACGGCGGCCCTCCGCGCTGGGCGCCAATCGGCCCGGTCGCGACGGTGGCCGGGTTGCCCGTGGTGTTTGCCGCTCCCCCGGTGATGCGCACGGCGGCGTCCGCGGCGAGCGCGCTCGGCGCAAGCTCAGTCTGCGCGGTCGCCGTGAGCGCGGGCATCGTGCCGGTGCGCACCGGGGACATGCCGCACGACGCCTCGAGCGCAGTCCAGAACTCTGCGGCGCGGGCGTAACGATCGGCGGGGCGCAGCGCCAGCGCCTTCTGAAACACGGCTTCGACGGCGTCCGGAATCTGCGCGCCGAGCGCGCGCGGCGTCGGGCGCTGATCAGGATGGCTCGCGCTGACGGCGAGCTGTACGACGTCCCCGCCGTCGAGCGCTGGCCTCCCAATCAAGAGCTCGACGGCGACCAGCGCCAACGAAAACACATCCGTCCAGGGACCCGTCGCCCCTAAGTTTCGGCTGAACTGCTCGGGGGCGCCGTATTGCGGCGTGAAGGACGTCACGCTGGTGCCGGTCTTGGCGAGCGCGGCCTGCAGCTGAGTGTTGTCGGTCACCATCTTGGCAACGCCGAAGTCCAGCACCTTGAGCGTCGCCGAAACGCGCGGATCCTCCCCCAAGATGAAGAGATTTGCAGGCTTCACGTCGCGATGCGCAATGCCCCGCCCGTGCGCGACGTCGAGAGCGCGTGCGGCCTGCCCCAGCAGCTGAATGACGGCTTCGAGCGTCCACGGCGGACGCTGCTCACGCTGCTCGCGCTCCAAGACGCTTTCGAGCGAGCTGCCCTCGAGCCACTCGAGCACCATGTACGGCATCCAGCTGCCGTCGGGCGTGGTGTACGTGCCGATATCGCGCGCCTGGACGATGCTCGCGGTCTGACTCGAGAGCTCGGTCAGCAGCGCGCCTTCTTGGATGAAGGCTTCCTGAAATTGCGCGCGCTGATGGATCGGCGCCGAAGACAAGCCGTTGAAGAACTTAATCGCGACCGGTTTGTTCCAAATCGTATGCTGAGCGCGATAGACGACCGCAAAGCCGCCTTCGCCCACCAGCTGTTCGACCCGATACTTGTCCGCGACGAGTTGACCAACGATGTGAAGGGGATCGAGCTCAGTCATGTTTCGTAGATGGGGGGTGAGGCGGAGTGACCTCGGCTGCCAGCGTAGCCCGGTCTGGGTCGTGGTCGGAAGAATCCCGCGTTGCCGCGATCGGGACCGTCACGACCCCGCGTTCGGCGAGGTCGGCGAGCAAGGCGGCCGTGGCCGACAACGTCGCGTCATCGAGGCTCACCTGGAGCTCGTCGGCCGCAGCGATTAGGCTGTATTTGAGGCTGTTTCCGGCCAGTAGGCGCTGCAAGATCGCCGTCGCGAACGGAGTCAGCTCGAGGTAGCGCACATCGTGCTCGCGGTCGCGGTAGGCGAGGATGTCGGTCTTCGTGCGCGACGGCTCGCTGCGGGAAGCAGGGTCGTCGTCCAGCGTGTGAACCGCGAAGGCGTAGCGCATCAGCCTCACCGATTCGCTAAAGCCGAGTCCGGACTCGAGATCGAGCGCTGCAGCCGGTGCGCGCTGGGCGCGGACGGGAGTTGCCGCAATCTCGATGTGCAGCGCCTCGTGTCGCGCCAAGTCCAGCCAGTAGTCCGGCACGCGCGCGTCGCTCCCAACCCGCTCGCTCATGTAGTCGAGGAGCTCCCCCGCCACGTCGCGCAGATAATGGGTCTTTGGCCCACGCTCGTTCAGAAAGCGCGCGAAGTACTCGTCGAACACGCTTCCGAGTCGCGCCATACTGCGTGGGATGGCGCGCAGCAGGGCGCCCTTCAACGTGCTCTGGACGAGCTCGCGATACACGAGCAGCCGTTCGAGCTCGGTGTCCAGGATTGCCTGCTGATCGCCGGCCGGAATTTGGTGGCGCTCGAGCCAGGCGCGCACTTGGCCTGCATCGCGCGGGTCGAGCTTCGGTCCAAGCACGAGCTCGGCCAGGGCCGCCTCAAGCGCTGGCTGCATGGCGCTCCTCGAAGCATTGCGTGGCGCGCGCGTAGAGCGCAGTCAGCCGCCCGACTTCGCCGACGAGCTCCGCCAGCGCTGGCACGTCGTTGTCGCGCTCGAGCAATACTGGCAAAGGCCCGGTGCGTTCCAGCGTCCACTCGAGCAGCTCGAAGACCGGCTCGGCGACGGCGCTACCATGCGTGTCGATGGTGAGGCCACGCGCATTCGTTGCGTGTCCAGCGACGTGGATCTCGACGACCCTGTCGAGCGGCATCTGGCGCAGAAATTCGCGCGCATCCCCGCCGTGATTCAAGCAATTGACGTAGACATTGTTGACGTCGAGCAAGAGTCCGACCTGGCTCTGATCGATGACGCGCGCGATGAACTCCGCTTCGGGCATCTCGCGCCGCCCGAGGTGGCCGTAGTAGCTGATGTTTTCGAGCGCAAACGGCACGCCGAGCGCATCTTCCACGCGGCGCGCGCGGTTGGCGACGCGAGCCACATTGGCCTCCGCAAACTTCAGGGGCAAGAGGTCGTGCATGAAGCGTTCGCCGGCGCTCGAGAAGCACAAGTGGTCCGAGTGGTGCGGCACCAGCAAACGCGCGAGCTCCGCTCGCAACTCCGCAAGGTAGTCGGCGCTCGGCTCTTCCACCGCGCCAATCGACAGCGTTAGCCCGTGAGTCACGAGCGGATAACGCTCGGCGACGCGCTCGAGCATCGTCGGGAAGTAGCCGCCCCGGCGCATGTAATTTTCGGGGGAGACCTCGAAGAAGGCGACGTCGAGCGCTGGCCCGTCCACCACTTCCTCGAGGAATTCCCAACGCAGTCCGAGCCCGACGCCGTTCGGTAATCGTGCTCGCTTGGACATTCGCGTTCTAGCCGCAGGTGCCTGCCCCGCAGCCCCCCTTGGCTCCGGCCGCCTTGTGCTTGGCTGCGGCTTTCTTCGCGTCTGCGGGCTTGGTTGCCGCCGCGCTATCGGCGGGAGCTGGCGCGTCGGGTGTAGCGGCCGCTTCCTTGGCTGGCGGGGCTGACAGATCGGCTTTTGCCGCGGCGTCGGTGGCGGGTGTCGGCGCCGCGGGCGTCGGCGCTGGGGTTGCATCGGCAGCCGCCGCTGCGGAGGCTGGCGCTGCTGACGGGGTGACCTCTTTGGCCTCGACTGGGCTCTTGGCAGGCTCGCCCCCGCTGGCGCAGGCAACGAGGCCGCTCGTCCCAAGGACAGCGAGGGCGGCTCGGAAGTTCTGGAACGAAAGCGCGTGTGACATTCGAAGCGACTCCTTTTGGCTCGGCGCGGCGGCGCGCCGCGCTGGCACAGGGTACGCCCTTGGCGGGCCGTGGTTTCAAGGATTTGGGGTCGAAGGGGCAGGGCGAGCAACGAGTTCGGCCGAGATGCGCGCATCCTTCCCCACCTCGCTGCCGAGCTCGGAGAGAGCGGCCGTAAGGACGGTGCCGCGAGCGTCGCGCGGCAGAATATCGTGCGACGTTAGGGAAACTACGAGTGGACGCCGGGTTCGGATCAGCAGCTTGCCCGGTCCGCTCTCGTCGCTGGGCTTGAGCTCCACGTCGAGTTCCACTGAAACCGGAACCCGAAAATGATGCAGGGTCAGCGTGCCATGGCCGAGAACGTGGGCCGAACGACTGCGGCGGCTGTCGTCGTCGGGCTGGGTCACTGGGTCAAATCCGTCGATTTGGAGAACCGCGTAGCGGTTTCGGTCCCGCTCGGCCTGAGGGTGGTCGGCTGACAGTTCGAGCCAGTCGAACGCGCGCGCCAAGAGGGTCGGATCGGCGCGTCGCTCGCCTGCGCCAAGCGACAGCGATAAGAGATCGGCGCGCAGGGTGGCGCGGCTATTTTCCGGATGCGAGAGGTCCAGCTCGATGGTGCCCTCTATCTGACGCAGGCTGCCCTGCGGCTTTTTGCGCCGCGCCGGAAGCTCGAGGTTAACGCTCGCGCTTTCGATGCGGTAAGGGGTGCTCTTGCCCTCTACGGGGATGAATCCAGCGGACGCCGAGGCCATGGGGGCGGGCCAGGGCTCGGTGCGCAGGACGCGCTTCTCTTTCCGGTGACAGGCGCCGAGCACCATTGCGAGCGCCGCGACCAGGGCGGTGGCGCACGCGGCGTGCGCAAAGTGGGACTCGCGGGCGTCTCGGAAAAGGACCACGGGAACTCAATGCCACAGACTTCGCCGTTGCCGCCTAATTTTTGCTCGATTGGCCTTCGCGCTCGACGTCGGCCGACCTGCAAGGGTGGCTACGGCGGCTCTCCGGCGGTCGGATCCCGGGCGGGGTCGGTGTTTCGGCCAACAGCGGGGGGCGCACTGTTCGTGGTAGCTTGCAAAGAGACCGATGAGAGTTTCGCTGATCTCGGATCTCCACGGCAACGAAATGGCGCTCGATGCCGTGCTCGCCGACATCGGTCGGCGGGGAGTGGATCGAGTCGTCTGCCTCGGCGATGTCGCGACGCTCGGGCCGCGCCCGGCGGCGGTCCTGAACCGTGTTCGAGAACTTGGCTGTGCTTGCATCCTCGGAAACCACGACGAGTTCATGCTCGATCCCGCCCTGATCGAGGACTATTCGAAAATCCCCGTGCTGGTGGACTCGATTCACTGGACTCGAGCACAGCTTTCGACGGATGAGCTCGCGTTCATCCGAGGCTTCGAGCGCTCCCTCACGCTGTCGCTGGGCGACGAAACGAAGTTGTTCCTGTTTCACGGCACGCCGGAATCGAACGTGACCGACCTCTTGGCCACGACGCCGCCGGAAGAGCTCGATGAGATGTTGTCCGGGCATGCGATGCCGCTGATGGCGGGCGGCCACACTCACATTCAGATGCTGCGCCAGCACCGCGGCGCTCTGATCGTGAACCCTGGTAGCGTCGGGATGCCGTTCAAGGAATATGTGAATCGGCGCGAGCCACAAGCTTTGCCGCACGCCGAATACGCGATCGTCGAATGCGTCGGCGCTCAGGTCTCCGTCGAGCTCTGCCGCGTGCCGCTCGACAAGTCTAAGCTCTTTGCAGAAGCTCGCTCGGTCGACAACCCGCTGAGTCCGTCGCTCGCGGCGATGTATCAGTGAACGGCGCGGGCTTGACGGGTCAGTGCCAAATCCCCACGCCGATGCCCGAGCTCGCGTAGTCGCGCGCGAGGTCGAGCGATGCGCTCAGCATCCACGTCGTCCCTTCGGTCCATAGTCCGAACACTTCCCAGCGAAATAAGCGCTGGTCGAAGCCGAACGTGAAGTGTGTGCGGCCGCCCTTGGCGTTCTGGCTGAAGCGCGTAGGTTCGAGATAAGTGCCTGAGCGCACCCGCGTCCAGTCGGGAATGACGTCGGTCTCGATGCCGATGCGTGGAGAATACGTGGCCTGTTCACCCGAGCGTTGCACGGTGCGCTCGAGGAAGGACTCGACCCCGACGGCGTCCGCCAGGGGTCCCATCACGTCGA
>JAEUAF010000273.1 GCA_019695485.1 Sorangium sp. | reverse complement strand
GTTGCCCCCAAAAACTCCGCCCGCCGTCGGCGTCATTCCGCCTGCCGCTGCGCCATTTCCCCCCACGCCACAGGCGCTGCCAGCGCAGCCACCTTGAACCGTGCAGGCCGCGCCCTCATCGACTTCTCCGTCGCAATTGTTGTCGAGCAGGTCGCAAACCTCTGGCGCCGGAATACCGAGCAGGCAGTCGCTCGCCGCACACGACACGCTTTCGCGCCGACACTGGCCCACGCCGCACTCTGGTCGAACGTGTTCGTCGATGCGGCCATCGCAATTGTCATCGAGCTGGTTGCAAATCTCAATCGCGCCGGGGTGGCGACTCGCATCGGATGGCGCGCAATCGCCCGCGGTGAGCGCGTAGCCGGCGAGCGGCAAACAGCCAGTGACTGAGGTGCCCGTCTTCGAGCCGTAGTAGCCGTCGCCATCGGGATCCGGCCACAGCTCTGCCGGCGCTGTACCCTCGTCCACCTGACCGTTGCAGTTGTCGTCGCGCGCGTTGCACGTCTCGACGGCACCGGGATGCACCGTGTCGTGACCATCGTCGCAATCGTCGTTGGTCGCAGCGTAGCCAGGCGGCGGCTCTCCGACGCAGCCAATGCTGCTCGGAAATTGGGTGGCCCCGTAGCCGTCCCCGTCCGCGTCGAAATAGTAGGTCTGCGCTGTGCAGCCGAACACGGTCGAAAACACAGTGGATCCAGGAGCGTCACCGGACGAGGAGCCATCGCCATTGGCGCCAAGGCCATAGAGCTCGAAGTGCACGGCTCCGGGCGTCGCCGGCGCGCGCCATCCAAACCGAAAGCGCACCTGCCCGGCCTGGGCCGCCTTGGGCGCCGAGTGCGTCAACCCAGAGGCGCCCAGGTTGAGCCCTTCGCCGGCAATGGCACTCAATTGGCCGACGCCCGGATCTGCGACGAACAGGCCACCCACGGCAATGCCAGCGCGTTGGATCACGACGCTGACGACGACGTCGCTGCCAGGCGCGACCACGGCCGGATCCGTGCTCGCCGAAAGGGTCGAGCTCGCGGCTTCGCCGTGACACGCCTGACAGCCGCGTGCGACGATACCGCCCTTACGCGCGGCGGCTGGCAGAGCGGCGAGCACAGCGGCTGCGAGGGCGCACGCTCTCGCCAGCGCGTGCAAACGCGCCCGCGCACGCACACTTACCCGCCCATTTCGGATGAGTTCCGTCACGAGATATGCCGTCGCTCCGACTCGGGCTACCCACGGGCTCGGCCGAGCCGCGCGCGCTACACGAGCAAACCCGAGAGCGGGCCCTTGGCGCGCCCGAACGTGGTGGTCGGCACGCCTAGCGCTTGCAGGAGCGAGACGTGAACTTGCTCGATGGCGCCGCTGCCGCTGACGACGCGCCCTGTCTGGAGCTTGCCGCCCGCGGAGCCTGCCAACAAGATCGGGATGTTTTGATTGCTGTGTGAATTGCCGTCGCTCAGCTCGCTGAGGCACATGCAGGCCATGTTATCGAGCATCGTGCCGCTACCTTGCGCAATGCCGTTGAGCTTCGTCAAGGCGTACACGTACTGGCTGACTACCCAGGTGTTTACCGTGGTGTAGTTGGCGAGCGCAGCCGCGGCCCCCGCGTGGTGCGTCACCGTCGAATGATAGCTGACGTTGATGTTCAACCACGGGTGCTGAATCTCGGTCGTCGTGTGCTGATACGCGAAAGTGATCACGCGCGTCAGGTCGCATTGGAAGGCCATGACCGCGATGTCGAGCATCAGCTTCACGTGCGTCGGCAAACTCGACGGGATCCCCGCCGCGGGTGCGGCGCCCGGCGTACACACTCCGGTTTGCCCAACGGTGGGCGTCGTTTGGATGGTCTTCTCGAGATCGCGCAGGCCACTCAGATACTGCTCGAGCTTCAGGCGGTCCTGCGTTCCGAGGCGGGCGCTCAACGCCGTGCCTTCCGCCAATGTGTAGTCGAGCACGCTCTTGCGCATGGCGTCTTTCACACTCAGGGCCGGCGTCGTGCCGCCCACCGCGGGCGTCGTCGCAAGCCCAGAAAACAGCCGATTGAAGGCCTTGAGCGGCTCGATCTCTTTCGGCAGCGGCGTCGTCGCATCCTTCCAGTTCAGGTTATCCTTGATGACGGTGCTGTAGCCGGCCTCTGCGTTGGGATTTTCGGTGTTGTGGGCCGTGCCAAGCTCGATACTGGAGAAGCGTGTCTGCGCCGCAAACGCTTGCGCTGCCAACTGGTCGAACGAGACGGCGTTGTTCGACGAGTTCGGTTGACAGCCAACGCCGGTAAAGAGCGACGAAACCCCGCAGGTGTGGCCACGCGGCCCGCCCAGGTTGTTCATGCCGGTAACTACCGTGATCTTGTTTTGAAGCATGGCGTCGGCCACCGGCTTCATGGTCGCGCCAAGCGTGAAGTTCGTGCCGGTGCCTGAGGGCGCCCAAGTGGTCGTGTTCACTCCCGCCGGCATGTGGAAGATGAACAAGCGCTTGATGGCGGCGGCCTGCGCCTGCGCTGCCGGCGTGTCGAAAACTTCGAGGTAGGGCAACGCCACCGCCACGCCGGCGGCGCCCAAGAACCAGCGTCGGCCTACTCGCGTCAGGTGTCTGTCCGCCCATCGTGTGGTGCTGTTCGACATGCTTCTCTCCAAACCTTGCTTCAAAGTGCTGATTTCTCAGGGCGCGCCGCTACGGGTCCGCATCAGGTCGAGCGACGCGACACGCGCGACGAGAGCCGACATGCGACCGTTGTCTTGCGACTGAAACGCGCTCGCCAACGCGTCGATCGTGCATTGGTCGTCGGGGCCCATTTCACGACCCAAGGCGTAGGACGCGAGGTATTGAGCGACCGCGCGCGGCACGCGGCTATCGGTGCGCAAGATTTGAGCGAGCTCCTTGGCGCCGTTGAACGGTTGCCCGGTAACGACGCCGCTCGCATCGACGGCCACGCCGTTGTCGAGCGTACGCCACTGCCCAATGCCGTCGAAGTTCTCGAGTCCGAAACCGATCGGATCCATCAACGTGTGACAGCCCGCACACGCCGGGTTCGTCGCGTGTTCCGCCATCTTTTGGCGCATCGAAAGCGGAACCGAGCTTACGACCGCCTCGATCGGCGGCACATTCGCCGGCGGGGGCGGGGGCGGCGAAGCCAGCAGGCGCGCCAGCACCCACGCGCCGCGCAGCACCGGCGACGTGCGCTCGGGCATCGACGTCACGGTGAGAAACGAGCCCTGCGTCAAAATCCCACCACGCTGGGCATTGCTCGACAGGTCGACACGCGTCATCGCGCTCGTGAACTGCCCGGAAATTCCGTAAAATTGAGCCAAGCGCTGGTTGACGTAGGTGTACTTCGCGTTGATGAAGTCGAGGAAGTTCACATCGCCGGTCACGAAGTCACGCATGAAGGTGGCGGTCTCGGCCTCCATCGCCGTCTCGAGCGTCGCATCGAACGCCGGGAACACCGTGGACGACGGCACCTTGGCAATACTGACGTTGAGCGTGCGCAGCCACAGACCAGGAAAGCGCGAGTAGAACGCTTCCGCCTTCGGATCGCTCCACATGCGCTGCAGTTGCGCCGTCAGACCCGCGCCTGGGCTGAGCTGACCCGCGGCAGCCGCCGACTGAAGCGTGGAGTCTGGCATCGAGCTCCACAGAAAGTACGAGAGCCTGCTGGCAAGTTCGTAGGGGCCGATCGCGTGCGGCGCAGTCGAGTCCGGTGTCGGATCGATTTCCGGACGGAACAAGAAATTGGGCGAGGTGAGCGCGCCCTCCACCATCATCTGCACGCCCTGCTCATGCGTGAAGCCAGCGGCCCTGGTGGCTGTGTAGAGCGCAAACAGCCGATCGCTTTCGCCGGCGGCGAGCGGACGCCGCCAAGCCTTCGCGGCGAAGCTGTCGCCGATTTGACGAGCGCACGTGGTGTCGGCCGTGCTGCAAATCAAGATCAGCTTGCGACCGGGGCTGTTCGTAGCGAGCGCGTTTTCCGCGAGCGTTTCCGCGAGTTCGGCGAAGTTTGCTGCGAGCGCCGGCGAGATGCTGAGCGCCGCCGCGTTGTTGTCGAACGCGCCGTCTCCAAAATCAGCGGGCAGCAGGGTGAGCGCGGCGTGGCTCACGTCCCCCAGCAAGTCGCGCACGGTATTGTCGTATTCAGCCCGATTTAGGCGGGCAAGCGGGCGAAACGGAACGGCGCTCGGCGTCGCACACGCGGTACTTGCCGCTCCGCCCGTGGTCGCGGTTGTCCCCGCGCCAGCAACGCTGCCGTTCGAGAGTCCCGCACCACCGCTGCCAACTCCGGGCATGCTCGCTGTCCCGCCAGCACCCGGTGCGCCCGGCATCCCCGCCGTTCCGGCCGTGCCCAAGGTCCCCGATCCCGAGCTCCCGAGCGTTGCCGGAGCTCCGGAGGCTCCGCGTGCGACGGCGCCTCCAGAGGCGCTCGAACTCCCTGTGTCGGAGGGACTGGTAATCACGCCGGTGCACGCGGAACCGGCGATCCCGAACATCAGCGCGGACAGGATTCGCCCACGAGCGGGTGCTTCAAAGACCATGGTCGGGTTCCTCTTTCGAACGCCCTGGCCAGCCACAGCGAGGGGGGCGAGCTCGGCGATAGGAAAGTAGTTCCCGCAGCTCGCCACGACGGCTCACTCCTTTGTTTACCTCAAGAAATGCGCGAACT
>JAEUAF010000153.1 GCA_019695485.1 Sorangium sp. | reverse complement strand
CCAGGAGCCCAGAGTGACGCGCTGGAGGATGCGGAGGGCCGCGTGCTCAGCGAACGGGTCCCGGCGGAAGACGCGCTGCGTGCGGACGATCGCGGCGAGACGCGGCGTTGGTTCTCGGATAGCCGAGCCCCGATCCGCAACGCGACTGGTCAGGTGATTGGGCTCGCCGGGATCTCGCGCGACGTGAGCGGACGCGTCAAAACGGAGGAGGCCCTGCGCACGAGCGAAAGGCGATTCCGCGAGCAAAGCCGAGTCCTAAACTCCATCTTGAGCGGCATGGGCGAAGGCACCGTCGTCAGCGACCGTGACGGGCAGTTCTTGCTGTTCAATCGGCGCGCCGAGCAGATCCTGGGGATCGGCCCGCGGCGTGTCTCCGCGCAGACGCTCGCCGAGGTTTACGGGATCTATACCCAAGACCAACAAGCGTTGGTCTCCGTCGCGCAAAATCCCCTGATCCGCGCGACGACGCACGACGAACGCATCGAAACCGAGATCTTCATCCGCAACGAGGCGGTGGCGGGCGCCAACGTCTCGGTGACAGCGACCCCGCTCAAGGAAGAAGACGGCACGCTGATCGGCAGCATCGCCCTACTCCGCGACGTCACGCACCAGCGCCAGCTGGAACAGCAGCTGCTTCAATCTCGCAAAATGGAGGCGATCGGAAAACTCGCCGGCAGCGTGGCCCATGACTTCAACAATCTCTTGTCAGTCATCCTGAGCTACAGCGGCATCCTGCTCAGCGAGGTCGGGCCGCTCGACCCGATCCGCAGCGACCTGGAAGCCATTCGCAAAGCCAGCGAACGCGCAGCGGATCTGACGCGGCAACTGCTCGCCTTCAGCCGGCGACAGCTACTTGCGCCGCGGGTCATCGATCTGAACAAGGTCGTGGCTGAGTCGGAGAAGATGCTGCGCCGACTGCTGGGCGACGACGTCGCGCTGACGTCGCGCTACGCGCCGGGCCTGCCGTTCGTGAAAGTGGACCCGGGGCAGATCGAGCAGGTGGTGATGAACCTAGCCGTGAATGCGCGAGACGCGATGCCGCGAGGTGGCAGGCTGACAATCGAGACTCGACACGTCGTCGTCGACCCCGAAGCCGACCAAAACCCGGAAATCGTGGCGGGTCGCTATGTGCTGCTCACGGTCACGGACACGGGCTGCGGCATGGATGCAGCCACGCTCGGGCAGATGTTCGAACCGTTCTTCACCACCAAAGCGCCCGGCAAAGGCACCGGACTTGGCCTTTCGACTGTGTTCGGCATCGTCAAGCAGAGCGGCGGCCACGTGTCGGCATCTAGCGTGCTCGGCCAGGGAACTTCCTTCAAAGTCTACCTACCGTGCACCGACGAGTCGCTGAGCGTCGTCGAGGAAATCGAGGTACCTGCCACGCTGAACGGCAGCGAAACGATCCTGCTCGTGGAAGATCAAGGCGACGTGCGCCGCGCCGCGCAGCATATTCTGGAGCGCCACGGCTACGAGGTCATCGAGGCGCGCAACGCCGGGGAGGCGCTGCTCTCGTGTGAGCGTCACCCTGGAACGATTCACCTCTTACTGACCGATGTCGTGATGCCGCAGATGGACGGCCACGAGCTGGCCGAGCGTCTACGCCTCGTGCGCCCCGATCTCTGCGTGCTGTACATGTCAGGCTACACGGAGAACGCGATTCTCGAGCGAGGTATCCTCGGGCATGGCAAGCATTTGATACAGAAGCCATTCACGCCGGAAATGCTGGCGCGCCGCGTGCGCGAGGCGCTGGATTTGGCCATCAGGCGCGCCAGCCTGAGGCCTGCCTAGCGCGCCGCTTGGGAGGGCAACGAGGGCGCATGGCAGCAAGTGCGGGGCAACGAATGCTGTTGGTGACGGCGGGTGAACGGCGCTGCGCGCTGCCTCTCGTCAACCTGAGCGAAACGATGCGCCCGCTGCGCAGCGAGCCACTGCCCGGCGCGCCTGAATTCGTGCTTGGGTTAGCGCTCGTGCGCGGCGCAGCGGCACCCGTGGTCGACCTGGCGAAGCTGCTCGGGTGCGGGCAAGATAGCCCCGCGCCGCGTCGTTTCGTGCTGTTGACTGTAGCGGAGCGCGCGCTGTTGCTGGCGGTCACGGACGTGCTCGGCATTCAGTCTGTCGCGCTCTCGAGCCTCCACGAGTTTCCGGCCTTGATCAAGAGCGTGCGCTCCGAATTCGTCACTGCGCTCGTCGTCCGAGATACGCAGCTATGGCTCGTACTAGAGAGCTTCCTACTCGTGCCGGAAGCGATCTGGCCCGAGCTCGAGGCAGGGAGGCGGCCGCGATGAAGCCGCGCCTCGAGAGCTGTGGGCTAGAGCGTCTTCGCCAAATCGTGGCGCTCGAGCTCGGGCTCGAGTTTAGCGACGACCGCCTGGACTATTTGGCCAGCGCCGCGGAAAGACGAATGAGCGAGAGGGCTCGCCCAAGCGTCGAGAGCTATCTCGAGCTCGTCCGGTCAGCGGGCTCGCGAAAGGCCGAGCTACGCGAGCTCGCGGAAGCCCTGACGGTCACGGAGACGTTCTTCTTCCGTCACCCGGAGCAACTCCGCGTCTTCACGCAAGTCGTCCTCGAACGGGCGCGCAGGATGGGGCGGCGCTTGAACGTGCTCTGCGCGGGCTGCGCGTCCGGGGAGGAGCCCTACTCGCTCGCCATGCTGCTCCACGAAACACTGCCGGACATCGACGCCTGGGACATCGCGATCACAGGTGTGGATGTGAACCCGGCGATGCTCGCCAAAGCCGAGCGCGGCAGCTACGCGGACTGGTCGCTGCGCGCAACGGCGATCGAGCTAAGAAGTCGCTACTTCGAAGAGCGCGGGCGCGAATTCGTGCTGGCACAGCGCGTTCGCGACCTGGTCAGATTCGAAGAGCTCAACTTGGCCGAAGCAGCGCCTGCTTTCTGGGGGACACGGCGCTTCGACGCCATCTTCTGCCGCAACGTCCTGATGTATTTCACGCGAGAGATGTCGCGGCGGGTGCTAGCGCGCCTGGGCGGAGCCCTGCGCCCATCGGCCTTTCTGTTCCTCGGCCACGCGGAAACGCTGCGCGGCGTGTCCGACGGTTATCACCTCTGCCACACGCACGAGACCTTCTACTATCGAAAGCGAGAGCCGAGCGAGCTCGGGCCATCCGACCCGCCGCTCCAGGCTGGCCCACCTGCCACGTTCGATGGCGCGCGCGCGGGGGTCGACGGCGCGAGCTCGTGGCTCGACGCGATCCAGGGCGCTTCGCAGCGCATCGAGCAGCTGGCCGCGCGACAGCTGCTCGCGGACCCCGCGGCAGCCACGCAGCGTGTTACGTCTGCAGAGGCTCTGGCGAGCGCGACACCCCGCGACCTAAGCCTGTCGAACATTCTCGAGCTCGTGAAGAACGAACGCTTCGTCGAGGCGCTCGACGCGCACCGTGCCCTATCGAGCGAGGCCGCGCGCGGTCGCGAAGCGCTGCTGCTGCTCGCGGTGCTGCTGACCAACACGGGCGCCCATGCGGAGGCCGAGGCTACTTGCCGACGCTTGCTCGCGCTCGACGAACTCCATGCCGGCGCACACTACTTGATGGCCTTGTGCCGCGAACAAGCCGGTGACCGGAGCGGCGCCATCGATCACGACCGGACAGCGATTTACCTCGATCCGAGCTTTTCCATGCCTCATCTACACCTCGGGCTGACCTGCAAGAGAAGCGGTGATCTGCCGCTCGCCGAGAGGGAACTCTCCCACGCGTTGGCGCTGCTTGCGCGTGAAGAGCCTCAGCGTCTGATCCTGTTCGGAGGAGGCTTCTCGCGCGACGCGCTGCTCGGCCTTTGCCGCGCCGAGCTCGCCAGTGCGGGGGACGGCCTATGACCAAAGACGCCGCCCCCTCGCCTCGCCAACGGCGCAGCGTCGAAAAGCTGAGAGCAGAGTTCGATGACTCCTTCGCATTTGCAAGGACTTCGCCTGAAACGCAAGGCATCGATGTGCTCCTGATCCGAGTGCGAGTCGATCGCTATTTGCTTTCGAACCGCGAGCTCGAGGGCGTGGTGGCCGCCGGCAAGATCGTCCCGCTGCCGTCCGCATCACCCAATGCGCTCGGCCTGGTCGGCTTGCGCGGCGCGCTGTTGCCGGTCTTCGATCTCGCGACGTTGCTCGGCTACGAGGGCGCAGCGGAGCCCGTGCGTTGGCTGGCGCTGGCGGGGCGCGAGCAGCCGGTTGCCTTCGCATTCCGGGCGCTCGACGGGCAGCGCCGAGTGCCCGCGGCCGCCATCACGCGAGCTTCGGCGGCCGATCAAGGCGGAGCGCTCGTGCGCGACCTCGCGGAAATCGATGGGCAACGGCTGCCGCTGCTCGGAATTCCCTCGCTGCTAGCGGTCATCCAGAGTCGCGTCACTCGAGTGTCGTCACCGAGAGAGGAGTGAGAGATGAAAGATAGCTGGGCCTTCGGAAAGAAGCTTGGAGCAGCCTTCACGTTCGCGGGATTCACGCTGCTCATGATCGCGATCTTCGGCTATGAGAGCGCCCACCGCTTGATTGAGAACTCGCGCTGGGTCGCGCATACCTACGAGGTACGAGGTGCGATCAGCGAGCTCGGGTCCGCGCTCAAAGACGCGGAGACCGGCACCCGCGGCTACGTCCTCTCCGGCAACGAAAGCTTCCTCGAACCATACGCCTCGGCGCATGCGCGCATCGACGGCACACTGGAAACACTCCGCAAATTGACCGCCGATAACCCCAATCAGCAACGGCGGCTCGAAATTAGCAAGCCGTTGATCCTCACCAAGCTTGGTGCCTTGAAGAGCTATATCGACGCGCGTCGAAGCGCGGGGCTCGAAAGCGCCGCGACCCTGGTCGCTGCCGGCAGCGGCGAGCACAGCATGGAACAGCTAAGACAAGTCTTCATGGACATGGATCGCGAAGAGCAAACACTGCTCGAGCGTCGCCACCAGGAAGCCGAATCGAGCGCCGAAATGACCAAGGCGGTCATCGCTTGGGGCAGCGTCCTCGGCCTGATCGTGATCACGCTGGGTGCCTGGTTCATGGCGCGTTCGTTGACGACGCAGATCGGCTCCGCGGTGCGCCACGTGCAGAGCTCGGCCGCCGAGCTGCAGTCCGCGGCCAACCAGCAAGCCACCGGAGCCCGCGAGCAGGCGACCGCTATGAACGAGATCACGACGACCATCAGCGAGCTCTTGGCGACATCACGCCAGATTGCCGACAGCGCGCAGCGCGTCGCGCAAATCGCGGGCGAGACCGTGTCCGCCGCCGCGCTCGGCGGCACAATCGTGCAACGCACCAGCGAGTCCTTGGCAAGCATCAAGCGCCAGGTCGAGGTGGTGGTCGGCCACATGCTCGACCTCGGCAAGAAGTCGCAAGAGATCGGTGGCATTCTCGAGATCATCAACGAGCTCGCCGAGCAGACCAACATTCTCGCCATCAATGCGACCATCGAGGCGGCCGGCGCCGGCGAGGCGGGCAAGCGCTTCGCCGTCGTGGCCGAAGAGATTCGCCGACTCGCGGATCGCGTCGGCGGCTCCACCAAGGAGATCCGCGAGCTCATCGACGAAGTGCGCGCGGCCGTGAACACCACCGTGATGGCCACGGAGAGCGGCACGAAGGCGGTCGACGCCGGTGCCCGTCAATTCGGCGAAGCCAGCGCGACCTTCAGCCAAATCGCCAGCTTGGTGGGAACCACGACCGAGGCTGCGCGCGAGATCCAGCTCAGCACGAAACAGCAATCCACGGCGGTGGAGCAGGTGAACGTCGCGGCAGCCAACGTAGCGCAGGCTACCAAGGAGACCGAAGCTAGCTCCGGGCAAACGCTGCAGACCGCGTCGCAACTCGCCACCTTGTCACGAGACCTGTTGCGCGTGATTCAATCGTCGAAGGCAGCCTGAGACGGGGCAGTGTGGCCAAGGACCCCTATCGCTACTTTCGCATCGAGGCCCACGAGCTACTCGAACAGCTCCAAAAGGGCGCGCTCGGACTCGAGAACGCGCCCTTCGACGGGGAGCTCGCCGCGCGCCTGTTGCGCTTTTCCCACACACTCAAGGGCGCCGCACGGGTCGTCAAGCAACTCGAGATCGCCAAGCTTGCGCACCGCTTGGAGGAAGAGCTCGGACGCCTGCGCGAAGCGGCGAAACCGGCCGAGAAGGCCGATGTCACGCAGCTGCTGGCCCTGATCGACCAGGCTGTGCATCTGCTTTCGACGTTGGCGCCAGCCGCCGAAGGTCCGAAGCCGACCCAGGAGCCTCGCCTCGTGGTGGAGGAAGCGCAACGCACGGTGCGCGTCGATCTCGAGGAAATGGACGAACTCTTGTCGGGCGTCGGCGAGGCCAGCGCGCGTTGTTCCGCCTTCGGTAAGGACCTTGCAGACTTCGAGCGCCTCGGCACCTTGGCTGGCGTGCTGCGCGAGCTCTTGGCTCCGCGGCGCGCCGAGAATGCGGCGCTCTCCGCTCGGGCGCTCGACAGGGCGCGCTCGCTCTCCGCGGATCTCACCACCGATCTCGATCGGCTGCATCAACGACTCACTAGGAACTTCCAGCAGGTGCAGCTGGAGCTCGGCGCTGTCCGCGAGATTGCGCAAACGCTCCGGCTGCTGCCCGCGCGTACGCTCTTTCCCGGGCTGGAGCGGGCCCTGCACGACGCGGCGCAAGCGCTCGGCAAGCGCGTCACGTTTCGGGCCGAAGCCGCGAACGTGCGGCTCGACGCGCACGTGCTTTCCATCCTGCGCGATGCGCTGCTCCACATCGTTCGCAACGCCGTCGCGCACGGCATCGAGCCGGAAGGCGAGCGTCGAACCCGCGGCAAGCCCGAAAGCGGAGTCATCACGCTGACCGTGGAGCACCGCGCTGGTCGCGTGCATTTCAGGTGCCACGATGACGGACGCGGCATCGATCTGGAAGCGGCGCGGCGAGCAGCCATTTCGCGCGGCCTAGTATCGGAGAGCGCCGCACGCGCGCTGTCCACCGCTGACATCCTCCGTCTATTGCTCGAGCCCGGCGTGTCCACCAGCCCGGAGGTGACAGAGATCTCGGGTCGCGGCATCGGCCTCGATGTGGTGCGCGAGAGCGTGGCTCGACTCAAAGGCCTCGTGAACGTGAGCAGCGTGCCGGGTGGCGGGACCAGCGTCGAGCTCGAAGTGCCCGTCTCGGTGGCATCGCGGAGCGCCCTCCTCGTCGAAGTTTCGGGTAGAACCCTGGCGATCCCCCTCGATGCGGTCGAGTCCGTTCGCGCCGTGCGAGCCAGTGAGATTAGTTCGACACAAGGTCCGGCGTCGCTAGTTCATGCCGACGAAACCTTGCCATTTCTGGCGCTCGAGACCGTGCTCGGCAAACGCGCCGAGTCCACCCGCACGCGCAGGAGCTGGTCGGTCATCATCCTGCGGGCGGCCGAGCGGCGTGCGGCGATTGGAGTTGACCGGATCCTGGGGACGGGCACCGTGGTGATGCGTACCCTGCCCGATCTGCTGCAGGCCGACCGGATCATCGCCGGAGCGACGCTGGACGCCGAAGGTGCGCCGCAGTTGGTCTTGGATCCGGAATCGTTGCTGCGAGCCGCGGAAGCGGAGCGAGGCGCGGGACCCTCCGCCGGGGTTCGGGAGCCGCCGACGATCTTGGTGATCGATGATTCGTTGACGACACGCATGCTGGAGCAGAGCATCCTGGAATCGGCGGGCTACCGCGTGGAGTTGGCGGTATCTGCGGAGGAAGGGCTCGAGAAGGCGCACGGCAAACGCTACGGTCTGTTCCTCGTCGACGTGGAGATGCCTGGCATCGATGGCTTCGAGTTCGTGGCTCGCACGCGAGCGCAGCCGGAATTGGCGCGCACACCCGCCATCCTGGTCACGTCACGCGACGCCCCAGAAGACCGCCTGCGAGGGCAGGAGGCCGGCGCCGACGCCTACATTCTGAAGGGCGAATTCGAGCAGAACCAGCTCTTGCGAACCATTTCCGCGTTGCTGGAGCGAGCATGAAGCCGATCCGCGTCCTGGTGGTCGAAGATTCGCTCACCGTACGTAAGCGCTTGCTCGAAGTGTTCGCCTTGGATCCGGGCCTGGAGGTGGTCGGCGAGGCCGCGGACGGGAAGACGGCCACCGAACTATGCCACCGGCTGCGACCCGACGTGGTGACGCTCGACATGAACATGCCCGTGATGGACGGACTTCGCGCAACTGAATACATCATGGCGTACTGCCCGACGCCAATTCTCGTGGTGTCGGCCTCGACCAACCGGGGGGAGTTGTTTAGAACCTACGACGCGCTCGCCGCGGGCGCGCTCGATGTGCTCGAAAAGCCGCTGGGCGGCGAAGCTTCGGAGGAGTGGGAGCGCCGCCTGGTGGCGACGGTGAAGCTCATCTCACGCATCAAAGTGATCACGCATCCGCGCGCACGCTGGTCCGCGCCCCCGCTCGCCCCCGCGCGACGGGGCAGCTCGCCGCCGCCGGCGTCGCTGCGCTGCATCGCTATCGGAGCCTCCACCGGAGGGCCAGCGGCCTTAGCCAAGATTCTTGGCGCGCTGCCCGCGGATTTCCCAATTCCGATCCTGCTCGTGATCCACATCGGCACGTTGTTTGCCCCAGCGCTCGCCGAATGGCTCGACGCGCAGTCGAACCTCGACGTTCGCCACGCGATCGCGGGCGAGCCGCTGCCATGCGTCGGCAGCGGCTGCGTGGTGATGGCGCCGCCCGATCGGCATCTGGTTCTCGCGCACGGACGGCTTCTGCTGACCCGAGATCCGGAGCGGCACTCTTGTCGGCCCTCCGTGGACACCCTGTTCGAGTCGCTGGTGCAAGGCACGCCCAACAAGACGCTGGCCTGCTTGTTGACTGGAATGGGGCGAGACGGTGCGGCGGGGCTACTCGCGCTGCGTCGCGCGGGAGCCATGACCATCGCTCAAGACAGTCAGAGCTCCGTCGTGTACGGCATGCCTCGAGAGGCCGCAGCGCTCGGCGCGGCGGACCAGATCCTAAGCCTCGACGCGATCGCCTCGACGCTGGTCGCCCTCAAACACCAAGGCGAACGCGATGCGTGAGCGCGACTCAATCCGACGACGAGCCGTCGAGGTCTTCCGCGAGGTAGCTCAAAATCACCTCGTCCAGGGACTTCTCGCTGATCACGCCG
>JAEUAF010000037.1 GCA_019695485.1 Sorangium sp. | reverse complement strand
CAAGGATTCTCACACGCGCCTGTTTCAGGAGTTCGAGCAACTCGATATTCCCGGAGAGTTGAAGGCTCAGGGCACTGGCCTTGGCCTAGCCATCACGCGCCGCCTCGCCCAAGCCCTCGGGGGTGATGTGGAAGTTTCGAGCACCGAAGGCGTGGGCAGCACCTTTTCCGTGCGTTTGCCGGTAAACGAGCTCGATCCTCAAGGCGCCGAAGGCTTCCCCGAATCCGCGACCGGCCTCCGCGCCGCGAGTCCGGCGCTGCGTGCGGCCCCCGACGGTAAGCAGGGCGACCGCACTCTCTGCGCGTAAGGCTGAGCGACACCGCAGTCTCTGCGCGCAGGGCGAGCGACACCCGAC
The DNA here is from genome assembly GCA_019695485.1 of Sorangium sp. Lineage (GTDB taxonomy): Bacteria > Myxococcota_A > Polyangia > Polyangiales > Polyangiaceae > PMG-095. The sequence goes on along the minus strand of JAEUAF010000037.1, from coordinate 4,079 downwards.
CTCGCGCGTCGGTGGCGCCGAGCGACACCGCGCCTCTTGCGTGGCGGGCTATGGGTTTGCTACCGATGACTGCCAATGCGACAGGAAACCTTGACGGTGGTCGCGCGGGTGGACGACCTCAGTGAGCTTGGCAAGACGCTCGCGGAGATCGCAAACCAGCGAATCGGAGGTGCGGGGCTGCTCGCCTGGCAGCCGGCGCTGTTCGCCGAGCCGGCGCTCGGCGTGCACTTTGCGCGCATGGTCGTCATCCCGAGCGAGAGCGACGGGCGCTTTGCCGATTGGTTCGTCTTCGAGTCGAATTTCGACACCGAGGAAGCGGCGGAGCTTCCCGCCCGAGAGCGGCATCTCGAGCTCCTGGCCGCGCGTGCCACGGACACGCTGACGAGCGCGTTCTCGTGTTGTGAGGGGTTCCCGAAGAAGCCTGACGCTGCGGCCCTCGGCACCGCATTGAAGAAGAGCTTGGTGCCCGCGACAGCGAGTTACCAAGGTCACACCGAGCGCGACCTCGGCCGCATCCAACTGGAGAAGCGCGTGCGGGAGGTAGTGATGACCTTCCTCGAGCGCGCGCCGCAAGCCTCGCAGGCAGCGCTCTACAAGCAAGTGCGCGATCACGTCCGCGCACAATGTAAGACCGACCCCACGCTTTCGGGCTTGAATATCGATGCGCCGGCGCCCGCGCTACCGAGCGCGGCGCTACGCCACGAGCGGCTCAAGCACCCTGTCGAGCCCTGGGTGATGAATGCGAAGCCGGCCCTGCCGCTGCTCGGCGACATTCCGAAAGTCCTGGCCTGGGAGCGTGAGGACACCGAGTTCGATCTACGCGCCCGCCAAGAGGCGTGGACGGCGAGCGATCGCAAGCAGTTCTCGGACATCGCCGCTACGGAGGACCACGGCGTTCAAAACGCGCTGACTCACGTGGTGCCGCTGCGCGCCGGGGCCGGCCGACAGCAAGTGCTCGTCACGGCACACGCCTATATCGATCGCTTGGCCAAGGCCTACTTCGACGACATCGGCCAGCTCGGCGGGATCCCTAGCATCCATTTTGCGAAATGGTTGTTGCTCGACGCGGGCCAACGGCTGCTCTTCTTCAGCAACTACGACAGCAGCTGGGAGAGTTACTTGGGTGACTTCGTCGATCAGGCGGCGCTTGGCTTGAACCTGGCCTGGTCGTGCACCGAAGACTATCCGCGCACCCACTTGTTGGCGTTCGGCGGAGCGAAAGACGAAGAACGCTTCAAGTCCTGGGGGCGCGCGCACCAGCGCCCGACGCAGGTCTTCTACAGTGCGTACCCAGATCTCAGTATCGCCGCCCTCAACAACAATACCTGGATTCGACATGGGCTCCACGAACGACCGAGTGCGACCGACATCAAAGCCTGGTTTCGGAGGCTGACGTGAATCACAAGCTCGATCTCGAGGAGATCCAGGGGCTCATTCTGAGCGGCTACGGCGAACGCCCTGTCGCGCGCTACGCGCTGTTCGAGATAGTGGACGTCGCGCGCGCTCGAGCCTGGCTCAAGGCGCTGCTCCCGAAGCTCCAGTTTAGCAACTATCGAAAGACTGGGCGCGGCGCGCCGCCCTACTTGAACAAGCTCTGTCTCAACATCGCGTTCAGCTACGACGGGCTGACCAAGCTCGGACTACCCCAGGTCACGCTGTCCGGCTTCAGCCCGCCCTTCCAGGAGGGGCTCGCCGATCCGAATCGCGCGCGCCGCTTGGGCGACGACGGCGAGAGCGCGCCCGAGCGTTGGACTTGGGGCGCCCCAGGTCAGCCGCTACATGGCGTGTTGGCCGTCTTCGCAGGGGAGGAAGATGCCGACCCTGAGGAGTGGCGGCTCATCGGCGAGTGTTTGGACGAGCACTTTTGCCCGGACAACGGCGTGCGCACGCTGAGCGTGCTCGACACCATGCCCGCCGACCGTAAGCTCCGAAAAGAACATTTCGGCTTTCGCGATGGCATCGCCAACCCGCGCTTGAGCGGCATCGCCCGCCCAGGCAGCGACGATGTGGTCGAGAGCGGCGAATTCATTCTCGGTTACAAGAATGGCTACGGGCATTACCCGCTTTCACCGGAGGTGCCCGCGGGCGGCGCAGCCGACGCGCTGCCGGTCTCGCTCGAGCGCGCCGAGCGCCGCGACTTCGGTAAGAACGGCAGCTACCTGGTGTTCCGGCAGCTACAGCAGCACGTGCAAAAGTTCTGGCAATACGTCCACGCGGCCAAGGCTGGGGTGCCCGACGCCCCGCCGGGCCCGCTCGGCTCAGAGTGGCTGGCCGCGAAGTTCGTCGGGCGTTGGCCGAACGGTACCCCCCTCACCCGCTATCCAGGAGAGCCGGGTCCAGAGAAGCACGACGAAGACAACCGATTCCTGTTTGGGCAACACGGCGACTCGTTCGGGGCGCGCTGCCCGATCGGCTCGCACATTCGACGCACCAACCCGCGCGACACCGCGCTGCCCATCCCGCACGATCCGGAACTCAGCGGCACGCCGGAGGATCACAAAGTGCGTGAAACGCGCCTCAAGCTCAGCAATCTGCACCGACTGCTGCGGCGCGGCCGCTCCTATGGTGAGCCAGTCGATCCGAGCTACGATCCCGAGCGCATGCGCACGTCGGAGGACCAGAGCGAGCGCGGCCTCCATTTTCTGTGCTTCAACGCCAACCTCAATCGACAGTTCGAGTTCGTGCAGTCGAACTGGTCGCAGAACCCCACCTTTGCGGGGCTTAGCAGCGACCCGGATCCGCTGCTTTCGACGAAGCGTCAGTTCCCATTCGACGCCTCGGATTTTACGATTCAGGGCTGCCCCGTGCGCCGTGTTCACGACGTGCCGCGCGTCGTGGAAGTTCGCGGCGGCGCCTATTTTTTCATGCCGAGCCGCGCAGGGATCAAATACCTGAGCGAGCTCTGAAGCGCTGCTTCGTGCCCCGGCGCCGCAAGCCGAGCCAACTACAACCCACGACCAGCGCGAGCAAGGGCGCGCGCGTCCGCCTCGCGGAAAGCCCGCAGCTGCAGCCGCCGGAGTCGAAGCGCCCAGGCGGATAAATCTCGCAGATGCCGGCGATATCGTCGGCTTCCAGCGTGCGCAGCGCGAGGGGGTCGCGCTCATTGGGCCCGTTGTACTCGCGATACATGGTCGCCCCATCGACGAGCGTGTGGTCGAGGCCGAGCACGTGCCCCGACTCGTGCGTCAACACCGACAACAGATCGTAGGAAGGCGCGCTGTCGGAGAGGGTCAGAGCGTGGTTCGCCGAGTCGACCTCGATGTCCGCACCCACCACGCGTCCGCTCTTCGTCCCGAAGCTTACGGTGGTGAGCGCAATGATGCCGCCCAGGAAGAGCGTCGAGTCTTGATCGACGAAGGTCAGCACGCTGGTGTTGAAGGGCGGATCCGAGAGCGTGCCGCCGTCGGGCTCACTCAAGGCGAGAACGACAGCGTCCTCGTCTGGCATCAATTCGACGCTCGCCACACTGATCGACGGAGGCCCTCCCTCGCACGCGGCGCTCGACCACGCGGCCAGCGCTTGTTCGAGAACGCCTCGCGCGGCCTCTCCAGAAATGCCCGTCTTCGGCGAGCCCAGCGGGTCCACCCAAAATTTGAAGCTTCTCACCGGCCAATAGACGGAGGCGCCGTTGGTGTTGCACAGTGTCACGGGGTCGATGACGCAGGGCGGGTTGCCCTTGGCGGCGCAGGTCTTGGTCCGGCAAAAGGCGTTCGCGCTGGGCGTGAATAGGCCAAGCGCCGTGGCCAGAGCCATCGCAGAAGTCCACTTCAAACAGCCCCACGCGCCCGCGACCCGCATCGCTGGCAGAATACGCGCGCATCTCGAGGGGCGCCAGTGCTTCGGGATTCTCGCGCGACCCAAGACGACCTAGAGAACTGTTTCCGCGTGGTACGCGCCTTGCTCTGGAGGCGCCGACCGCGGTTGCTCTGGAGGCGCCGACCGCGGAAGGAGCTGCTTGTGCAACGAGGGCACGTTCCATTGTAGTCCAATTCCTTGAGCGTCCCGTTGCACGGGCGCTCCGCGGACGCGGGGGCGGAAAGGTGTTTCGGTGCGAATCGTTCACCCGCTCGATGGTGAGC
>JAEUAF010000919.1 GCA_019695485.1 Sorangium sp. | reverse complement strand
GATGCGGCAGCGCGCGTCGCAGCCGTCCCCCGACATCTTGTTGCCGTCGTCGCAGCCCTCGTTGGGGTCGGGCGTCCCATCGCCGCACAAATACACGCGCAGGCAAGGCTGGCCGGCGTTTCGACAGCTGAAGCCCGACTCGACTAGATTGCACTTCGCCGAGCAGCCATCGCCGGAGGCCGTGTTGTGGTCGTCGCACGCTTCGCCGGGGCCGAGCATGCCGTCGCCGCACACGATTTGGGAAATGCACGGCTGACCTTCGACCGGACAGGTGTGGAAGGGCTCAATCTTGCAAATGCCCGAGCAGCCGTCGCCCGGCATGCTGTTGCCGTCGTCGCACTCCTCATTTGCCTGATTGATGTGTCCGTCGCCACAGCCCGGTGCCGAAGTTGTCTTGCAGGAGTCCGGCGGGTTTGGCGCACTGCAATCTGGTTTTGGCGCCGAACCGCCGAAACTGATGACGTTGCCGCCGGTCGCAGACCCTCCACCGCTCCCCGATGCGACGCCCCCGACCGACGAGTTTCCGGCGCCCGAATTGTTTGGCCGACCGCCACTGCTGCTCTGTTGAGAGCTGCAGGCGGCAGCAAACCCGGCCAAACTCACACATAAGACTGAAGTAAGAAGTTCGCGGAGTCCGCGCATGACGCACCCGGAATCTGGTTAATGACTAGTGGTGCCAGCCAAGCCCCGAAACGGCTCAGCGGCGACTCGAAATGTGGCGTGCTGGCAGCAGATTCTAACAGATCGTTCGCAGAACTCACGGCGGCAACAGCGCGACGTGACGCCGCCCAAGTGGTGCCCAACCCCGGCTGTTCCGCACGAAATTCACGGGATTCGGGTGGTGGGGTGGCGGGTGGTGCAACAAAGTTGACCCCTATTCGAGCTCAGGACAGTCACAGCCCGCCGGTTGAAAAAATTCCGCGCCTCGGAAAATGCGCAGCGGAGCTGTTCCGCTCGGCCTGTCCTGCGGCCGAAGCGCGGGAAGTCAGGGCGGTGCGCTGGTTAGGCGAGCCCAAAGAGCGCCGCCGAGAGCGCTGACGTCGACCTGAATCGAGCTCGGTCCTGCCAAAGGGGGGCTCATTGAAGCGAGGGGGAAGTAGCTGAAGCTCCCGAGAACCTGACCGAAACTCAGCGGCACGGGCGTCGCCAAAGCGGAGTTGCCGTACCAGCTGTTCGCGCCCGGGATCCCCACGCCTAGTAGATAATACTTGCCGGCAGCGATGGACACCTGAAACGGCCCTGACGTGACCAGCGCAGCGTTGGCGCTGGCGCTGACGCCGCTCACGACGCTTTGGGCTACCGGACTGTAGGGGCCGACCGCTTGGTCCGCCTCGTACGCTAGCCAAGTGAGCGTGCTGCCCGCTTGGAACGACAGTCCGAGTTCGAGCGAGCTCAGTCGCCGGGTAGTGAGCGCGTGGAACACGAGGAAGCGAAACGCGCTGCTGGCGTCGCCTCCGCCTGTGGCACTCACGGAAAGCTCGTCGGTCGCGCTCGCGGCGCAGCTACCGGCGAGATCACAGACAGTGCTCGATGCTGCGCAATCCGCGAGTAGGATTGAATAACCCGAGCCATCTGCGTTGCAGACGGCGCGCCGTTCCCCCTTGCACGCATTCTTGTTTGGCGTGCAAAGGTTAGGCGCGCACGCGGCCGGCGTGGCGAGTCCGTCGCAGTGTTCGCCAGCCGTGCACGTCTGGAATGGGGCCGTCGCCGTGCCAAGCGAATTGCAGCGCAACAAATCCTTGACGCCGGCCTGGCAGAGCAGTTGTTCCGGTGCGCAGACCAGATCCTTGCAGACTCCACGCTCGCAGGCCTGCTGAGTGAGCGTGCAGTTGGTGCCGTCCGGGGCCGGGCCCGAGCCGTCCGTGAGGCAGGTCGTGGCCTTGGCTCCGTCGCAAATTGGGGTGCCGGGAGCGCAGACGTTGGGGAGGCAAACGGGTTGTCCGGGGGAGCAGTGCTCGGCGGGCGAGCAGGAGTCCAACAGTGCGAACATGGCGCCGCTGGGGTCGCACTTTCTAACCTCGCTTCCATCACAGTAGATCGCGTCCGGCGTACATATCACCGGCAAGCACTCGCCGCCCACGCACACGAGCCCGGTCGGCGCGCAGTCCGTGCGCGGGCCTGTGTAGCCACGACCGCTCGCGGTGCACTGTGTGGCGACGTTGCCATCGCAAGCCGGTTGATTCGGTTCGCAGTCCTGCGAGCGGCAGGCGCCCGTTGTCGCATCGCACACCGTGCCGGCTGGACAGGACTTTTCGAGCACGAGCGCGGTGCCGTGGTTCGCGCAGCGATAGAGAGCTTCGGTCTTGCACTCGAAGGGGTCGCTGCAAATGCTCGGCAAACAATCGCCTGCCCAGCACACTCTGCCCGTGGCCGTGCAGTCGATGCCACCCGGGTTTGGCGCCGAGCCGTCCGCGTTGCAGCTTGTGACGAACTCGCCGTTACACGTGGGGCCTCCCGGTTCGCAGAGGTTTGCTTGGCACGTGCCGGTCGCATCGTCGCAATGGGTTTGCGCGCTGCCACCGCACTGCGTGGCGAGAGCGAGGCGCGTGGAGTTATCCTCGCAAGCATACGAGTCGCCGTCGACGCAAACGAACGGGTCACGGCAGGCCCTCGGCAGGCACGCTCCCTGCCAGCACAGCTCCTGCATGCTCGCGCAATCCGCCAGAAGCTCGAGGGCAGCGCCCATGCCGTCGCAAGCCACGACCACGTCACCCACGCAGGAGAGGGCGTTTGGTGCACACACGTGGTCGACGCATGCCAGCGCATTGGGGTCACAGAACTGGTTTTTCGAACAGGCCTCGATTAATGACTCAGCCGCTCCGACGGTGTCGCAACGCATGACACCGGCGGGGCCGCAATGGACTCTGCCGGGCTCGCAGCTCTGCGCCACGCAGCTGCCGGCGTTGCACACTTGCGAGCTCTCGGTGCAGTCGCGGCGCTCTGCGAGAGCGATGCCATCCGCAGCGCAGAGCTCTGTGTAGCGGCCGGTCGCGTCGCAGGCCCATCGTCCCGGCATGCAGTTTCTGGCGTGGCAGAGCGCGCCAGCGCTAGCGGCGACGCAACTCTGATTAGACGCGCATGCCGCGCGCTCGAGTGTGTCACCGGCGACGCTGCAGGTCAGTACTGCGTCGAGCGCCGAAGAGCAGCGCGACGCCCCCTCGCAGACGTCCAGAACGCAGCTCCCCGCTGCGCAATGGTAGACCCCTGGGCAATCCAGGTGCGACAAGCATTGCACGCAGAGCCCGTCGTTCCCGCAGAAGTCCCCGGCGGGGCAGTCGACGATGTTCTTGCAGCGCGTGATGCAGGCGTTGTTCTTGCAGGCTTCGTGGCTTCCGCACTGCCCGTCGTTGACACAGGCGACGCACTCCCCCAACGTCGTGCTGCAGTGACCGCCCGCGCAATCCTTGTCGCTCTTGCATGGCGTGAAGGGCTCGCATCGAAGAGCGACACAATGTGCCGGCCCGGTGCAATCGGAATCGCGCTCGCAGTCGACACATTGTTGGAGGGTCGGGTCGCACACACCGGCGGGGCAGTCGCCGTCGCTCTTGCAGCTCACGACCGGTTCGCAGGCTCGGTCCCGACAACGCTCACCCTCGCCGCAGTCTGTGTCGAAAAGGCATTCGACACAGCCCTGAAACGGATCGCAGCGGCCGGGGGCGCATTCGGACTCGGAGGCGCAGGGCGGCGTGCGCGGCGTCGGAGGATGGGAAGTCCGAGCGGTGTCTCCGCAGCCGAGCACGAACAGCATCGTGCAAATCGCGGTCAGCCAGGCGGCGAGACCCCTTCGGGACCGCCTCGAAGAGCGCGCAAGTTCGGGCCCAACGCGTCTTATGCCGTTGCCTCGCACGCCTGGGCAGTAGCACGGTCAGGCGGCGGAGCTGCCGATCGCCGGGCCGGTAGCCCCCGTTGGCTGCCAGTCCACCGCCACAGGTGGGCTCGCCGGCGTGCTTCGAAACCTCCCCGAGATGGCGTATTCCTCGGCCCGAAATGCGGGATGACGAGCCGGCGCCCCGTGGATCAGTTTTGTCGTTTCGCGGTCGTATCGCTGCGCTTGCACCCGCGGGCGGGCCCAGCTCACGATTGTCGGGGATTGCGGCGGATTGGGGCTTGTTTTTGCGACGATCCCGCGGCGGGCTGGCCTGTTACTCCTGAGGATTTACGACCTTTTCGTCGTTTGCTCGCCAGCGCGCGACGAAATTGTAGGTCGCTGCGCGAACGGCGTGTTTCGGAGTTTTTTCTCCGATCGTACGGCGACCGTGTCTGCCGGCCTTTGTGGGGGCTCGCCGCGAGCGCGAGGCGCACGGCACGCGTGTTGCTGAAGGGGGCGCTGGAGACGCACTGCGGAGTACCGCATCGCATCGCGAAACGCAGCCGCAATCTCCTTGGCCTCGGTCCGTTCCTCCGCTGGACGAAAGTAGAATCACGATGAGCAAACACGGCAGTCGCTGGATCAACGAGTTCAACCCGGAAGATTCCGCGTTCTGGGCGAGAGAAGGCAAAGCCATCGCTCGGCGGAATCTGATTTGGTCCATTCTCGCCGAGAACATCGGCTTCTCGGTGTGGCTGGTGTGGAGCGTGGTGGCTGCGCGCTTGCCGAAAGCCGGCTTTCACTACACGACCGACCAGCTGTTTCAACTGGTGGCGTTGCCCGGCTTGGTAGGCGCGCTGTTGCGCTTTCCGTACACGTTCGCGGTGCCGAAGTTCGGAGGGCGCAATTGGACGATCGTGAGCGCGCTGCTGCTCTTTATTCCTACGCTCGCGCTGGTTTCGCTGGTGCGCGATCCGAGCACGCCGTTCTGGCTGATGGCTTGCGCGGCCGCTTGCGCCGGTTTCGGTGGCGGCAATTTCGCGTCGAGCATGGCGAATATCTCCTTCTTTTACCCTGATCGGGAGAAGGGCTTTGCGCTCGGGTTGAACGCGGCGGGTGGCAACATCGGTGTCAGCACTGTGCAGCTGCTGGTTCCGATCGTGGTCGGCTTTGCGTTTCTGCCTGGCGAGGGGACCAAGGGGATCCATCTCGAAAACGCCGGGCTGATGTGGTTGCCGCTGATCATCTTGTCCGCGGTGGGCGCGTTCTTCTTCATGAACAACCTCGGCAACGCGCGCTCGAACTTCAAGGATCAGATCGTGGTCGCTCAACGCCGCCACACCTGGATCATGTCCTTCCTCTATATCGGGACGTTTGGCTCGTTCGTCGGTTACTCGGCGGCGTTTCCGCTGTTGCTGAAGACCCAGTTTCCCGAGGTTACGACCAACCTGGCGTTTCTCGGTGCGTTGATCGGCTCAGTCGCGCGTCCGCTCGGTGGCAAGTTGGCAGACCGGTTGGGCGGTTCGCGCGTCACATTTTGGAACTTCGTCGCGATGACGCTCGCCAGCATCGGCTTGCTGTTCTCGGTGGAGCAGAAAAACCTGCCGCTCTTCCTCGGCGTCTTTCTGTTGCTGTTCATGACCACCGGGATCGGCAACGGCTCCACATTTCGCATGATTCCCGTGATTTTCCGGACCATCCACATGAAGAAGGCCCAAGGGCGCGGTGCAGAAGCTGAAGCTCAAGCGCTCGTGATCGCGCGTCGCGAGACGGCGGCGGTGATTGGCATCGCTGCCGCCATCGGTGCGCTTGGCGGCTACTTCATCCCACGCGCGTTCGGTGCCTCCGTGAAGGCGACCGGTGGCCCCGCGCTCGCAGTCATGTACTTCGTCGTGTTCTACATGACCTGCGTCGCGACAACTTGGTGGTGCTATCTGCGGAGCTCGTTCCTCGCGAAGCGCATTCCGAGCCTGGCCAGTGCAGGTGCCTGAAACGAACGAAGCTTACGCGACACATGTCTGAAACGCTCTTCGGGCGAGGATCTTCTCAATGGCATTGAACGGTAAAGCGAAGCCGGGTTTGGTGGTTGTCGGCAACGGCATGGTGGGGCATCGCTTCCTGCAAGAGGTGGCGCGTCTCGGGCTTGCCGAGAGCTATCAGGTCACGGCGTTCGCAGAGGAAAACCGCGTTGCCTACGATCGCGTCAATCTGACGAAGTTCTTCGAGGGAAAGAGCGCGGAGGACCTCAGCTTGGTCGCGCCGCGGGAGTACGAGGAGGCCGGTTTCGAGGTCGTACTGAACGATGCGGTCGTCGATTTGGACCGCGACGCCCGCATCGTGCGCACCGCCTCGGGGCGTGCTCTGGTCTACGAGACGCTAGTGCTGGCCACCGGATCGCGGCCCTTCGTGCCGGAGATCCCGGGGCGAGATCTGCAGGGTTGCTTCGTTTACCGCACCATCGATGACCTGTTGGCGATCCGCGCGGCGGCCCAGCGCTGCCGTCGCGGTGTCGTGATCGGCGGTGGCTTGCTGGGGCTCGAGGCGGCCGGCGCGCTGCGTTCGCTTGGGCTCGAGACGCACGTCGTAGAATTTGCTTCGCGCTT
>JAEUAF010000779.1 GCA_019695485.1 Sorangium sp. | reverse complement strand
CGACGGTACTCTGCAGGCGTTCGGTCTCGTCGCGTGCCGTCTCGCCAAGCTCACGTTGCAGCGCGCTCAGCGGACCGCTCGATTCTTCGAGCAGCATGTGGGTCGATAGGCGCAGCGAAGTGAGCGGCGTCTTCAGCTCATGACTGACGGTCGCGACCACGTCGCTCTTCAGCGCGTCGATGCGCCGATAGCGCGTCACGTCTTGGGCGATCACGATCGCCGAACGCGCGCCTGTCTCGTCTGCGAGGAGCGGCGTCGCCCGCACCAGAAAGTGACGCTCCCCCTCGCTCGTAATCCAGCGAATGGCGTCGGCCAGGCTCTGCGGGAGGACGGCTTTCCCCTGCGCGAGCACGGCATCGCGCGCCACGGCGATGGCCTCCGGCACCTCGACGCCCGCTTTGCGGAGCTCGTCGCGATCGCCGGGGACGAGCTTGAAGATCTGTTCCATCGCGTCGTTGGCGAGCAAGACTTCGCCGCGCGGCCCGAACACGACCACGGGATCGGTCATCGCCGAAATCGTGGCTCGCGAAAGGTCTTTGGCGGCCAAGAGCTCGCCGAGCGAGCTCTCACGATAGGCGCGCAGTTTGTCTTGCATGCGATTGAGTGCCTCGGCGAGCGCGCCGAGTTCGCGCACTTCGGGGACCGGCACCGGAGCGTCGAGCTTGCCTTCGCCGATGGCGCGCGCATGGGCTGTGAAGGCCACCAGCGGTTCCAGTACGGATTGGGGGACACGTCGCGCGAACCACAGCGTGAGGAACAGCGCCAGCAGCGTGACGAGCACCCCCGCTTCGAGCGTGTGGCGCGCCGTGACACGCGCTTTGCGGTCCGCCCATTCCATGTTCTCCTGGTTCATCAGGCGGATGCGCGTAATCTTGGATTTTGCCGCGTGGAAGCGTGGCAATAAGTCCATGAAGTAGCTGTCGACGCGAGTCTCGGACGGCTGAGCGAGGACCTGGTCGACGCTCGCGATGTAGTCCTGGTAGAGCGCGCCAAGTTCGCGCACGAGGCGTCCCTCTCCCGGCAGCGTGATGTTGCTCGCCTCGCGCGCGAAGGCGCTCGCAAAGCCTGTGCGGTGTTGCGCGAGCATATCGCGTGCAATTTCGCCGTGGCCCGTCGCAGCAAACAGCGCCGCCGAGTCTTGACGCTCGAGGGCCTCGTTCATCTGCTGGCAGGCCACGACCGATACGTAGTTTTCTCGCAAAATCAGGCCAATCGCACCGCCGAGGCGGGTGACGGCCATGGTCGCCAGCGCGCACACGCAGAGTAAGGTGAGCGAGGCCACCGCCACCGCACGCAGCAGGCGTGCGCGCAGCGAGGGGCGCTCGTGAAGCTTGGGGACTCGCGTCATCGCAGCCCGAAGCGCTCGCGCTTCCTGTACAGGGTCGAGGGATCGATGCCGAGCGCTTTGGCCGCGGCGTCGAGGGTTGGGTGGTGGGCAACGACACGCGCGATGTGGCGGCGCTCGGCCGCCTCGAGCGTCTCGTCGTTGGAATCGTCGCTCGCCGTTGGCGGCGAGCAGGTCCGCACTTCCTCCGGTAAGAGGTCGGGGCTCAGAAGCTCGCCATTGGCGAGCAGCGTTGCGCGCTCGAGCACGTTCGAGAGCTCGCGAATGTTGCCCGGCCAAGCGTAGGCAGTGAGCGCTAGCAGCGCCTCGGGAGACACGCTCAAAGGCGCGGCACGCCCCGAACGCGCTGGCTGCTCGAGCAGTGTGTGAACCAACACGGGGATGTCTTCGCGCCGTTCGCGCAACGGCGGTAAGCGGATTGTGACCACGTTCAAGCGGTAAAAGAGGTCATCTCGGAAGCTGCCGCTCGCGACCGCGCTCTTCAGGTCCCGGTGGGTGGCGGCGACGATGCGAGCGTCCGAGCGGCGCGGCTCGGTATCGCCTACGCGCACGTACTCGCGCTCTTCGAGCAAGCGTAGGAATTTCCCCTGTAACTCCTTGCTAAGGTCGCCCACTTCGTCCACGAACAGCGTGCCGTTCTTGGCCGCCTCGACGTAGCCAGCGCGCGGTTGGTCGGCGCCCGTGAACGCCCCCTTGGCGTGCCCGAACAGCTCGTTCTCGATCAGGTTCGCGCTGATTGTGGCGCAGTTCACGGTGACGAAGGGGCGCGCGGCGCGCGGTGAGTGCTGGTGGATGTGGCGGGCCAGGATGCTCTTGCCGGTGCCGGTTTCTCCCAGGATGAGCACTGTGGCGTCGCTCGCGGCCACGCGCTCCGCCAATGTGTACGCTTCGCGAACGGCCGGGCTCGCGCTCGTGAGCGCCGGTCGCTGCTGGTGTCGGCGCGCCTCGTCGAGCTCCTGCCGCATGCGCGCGGCGTCGAGCACGCGACTCACCACGTGCTTCACCGCGGCAGGCGTGAAGGGCTTGGCGAGGTAGTCCGAGGCGCCGGCGCGCATGGCTTCGACGGCGTTGTCGATGGTGGCATATGCCGTCATCACGATCACCGGTACGCCAGGCGCCTCCTGCGCGAGCGCGCGGGTCACCTGGAGGCCGTCCATGCCGCCCAGCCGCAAGTCCACGAGCACCAGATCGGGGGGTTGTTTGCGCGCCACGGCGAGTCCGGCTTCGCCGCTCGCGGCCACTTGGACGCTGTAATTTGCCGATTCCAAGCATAGGCGCAAGGTGCGGCGAATTGCCTCTTCGTCGTCGATCACCAGGACGTGCGGTTTCGATGTCGTCACGCGGGCCTCGTGTCGCTGGTTGTGGGGCTGCTGGCCGTGGCGGGCAACCCAAGTTGTTGCCGGGTTCGGCTGACCGCCAAGATCTCTGGTGCTTCGAAGTTGCTGGCGATGCGTGCGACCAAGCGCTCGCCGAGCGCGCTCGTCGCGATCAAAAACGCCCGCTTGTCGCCGCCGACCCTCGAGTAGATTGCGCCGAATTCGTTGGGCGTGAGGCCCAACGTGAACACGATGACGTCCGGGCTCGCGTCCGTCGGCAGCCCTTCCGCGAGCTCGGCGGCCGCGTCACCCACGAACCAGAGGCGGTGTTTTCCGCGGTGCTCGAAGGAGGGCACGGCCTTGGCGCCAGCATAGGCTTGCAGGCGCGCGAGTCCATCCCGCGGAAAGCCCTCCTCGGTGACGCGCTCGTCCTCGAGCGCCAGCGCTGCGCGGTAGCCGCGGCTAGCGGCGTGGTCGTCGCCCTCGAGCTCCTTGACGAGCGCGAAGAGCCCCATGGCTTCGGCGTCCAGGGGGGAGGTCGCGTGGGCCCGCTCGAGCGGAGAAATGGCGTCTCTGGGTCGGCCTTCGACCAATGCACGGCGCGCCGCCGCCATCGCCGCTGCGTACTCGAGCGCGCCGTCGTTGCGGGTGCGGGTCTGCTCGAGCACGCGCTCCACGACCTCGCTGAGTTCACGCGGGCCGAAGGGCTTGGGGATGACGTCGTCGACGCGAGCGCGGATCAGATCCCGCATCGCGCGCGGCGTGAGTAGCGTGCCGGTTGCCACCAACGGAAGCTCAGGGTAGTCGGCTCGCAGCGCGCGCACGCCGTCGACGCCTTCGGTGTTGGTGGCGCGCATCTCCACCACGGCCATCTCCACCGGTTTGCCGTCGAGCACGCTGCGCGACGCTTCGATGGTCGGTACCCCGATCGGCGCAAAGCCGGCGGCAGCAAGGGCGTACTCCATCATCTGGCGCAGCGTCGCATCCGGCTCGATCACGAGAATGCGGCGGTTCATGGCTCCGGCATACCTCCGCCTTCGTCGCTTCGCTCGCCGACCACGAGCACGTCCACCTCGGGGACGGCGCGCATGAACTCGCTCAACACGGAGCCGCGCAAGCGCTCACGCATCCGGCTCTGGCCCGTGCGGCCAAAAACGGCGTGGGTGATGCCCTTCTGTTTCGCGAACTCGGCCAGCGCGCGAACGACGTCGTTGCTCTCGAGGCGGACGACTTCGGCTCCAAGCTCTTTGGCCAGGCGAATGTTTTCCGTGAGCGAGCGTAGGCTCTGGCTGTCGATGCGCTCGGGGGCCTCATTGGGCGTCCGCACGTACACCACGAACCAGCGGCTGTTCAGCCCGCCTGCGAGACGCGTTCCGTGCCGCAACAGGCGTTGCGTCGCAAGGGGTCGGGACGACATCGACACCATCACCCGCTCGGCGTCGACGGGTCGCGACAGTTGATCCCGCTGCGCACTCGAGTCGTGGCGTAGACCGGTCTCGCGTCGCCCGCGCCGCTCGACCGCGTTGGCGACTTCACGCAGCGACAGCTGGCGCAGCGCAACCAGATTCTTCTCGGTGAAGAAGCGCCTGAGCGCGTGCTCCACCTTCTCAGGTGGGTAGACCTTGCCTTCGCGCAAGCGCTCCTGGAGCTCCGCCGGCGGCAGATCCACGACCACGACCTCGTCAGCTTGCTGCACGACCCGATCGGGGATTCTCTCGCGAACGTCGACGCCCGTTTCGCGCAGCACGATGTCGTGCAGGCTCTCCAAGTGCTGCACGTTGAGCGTCGCGATCACGCTGATGCCGGCGTCGAGTAGCTCCTCCACGTCTTGCCAGCGCTTTTCGTTCTTGGAGCCGCCGACGTTGGTGTGCGCGAGCTCGTCGAC
>JAEUAF010000609.1 GCA_019695485.1 Sorangium sp. | reverse complement strand
CCACCAGATCCCCGCCTACTACTGTGAGGACTGCGGCCACGTGACGGTCGCGCGCGAGGCGCCGAACGCCTGCGCGAAGTGCGGCAAGCATCAGCTGCGTCAAGATGCCGACGTGCTCGACACCTGGTTCTCGAGCGCGCTCTGGCCGTTCTCGACGCTCGGTTGGCCGGAGCAGACGCCGGCGCTCGCACGCTTCTACCCGTCGGGTGACCTGGAAACGGGCTACGACATCCTGTTCTTCTGGGTCACACGCATGATGATGATGGGCCTGAAGTTCATGGGCGACGTGCCCTTCCGACGCATTTTGCTGCACGGCATGGTGGTCGACGAGACCGGCGACAAGATGGGCAAGCTGAAGGGCAACACCATCGATCCGCTCGATCTCATTCACGGGGCAGAGTTCGCGAGCGTGGTGCACAAGGCGTTGCCCGATGCGCCCGTCGAAGAGGCGCTCGCCAAGTTCAAGCGCGCCTACCCGTCGACCGCGCAGATGGGGCAAGCCTTCATGGCCTGCGGGGCGGACGCGCTGCGCTTCACGCTGTGCAGTTATTCGCCGCAGGCCAAGCGCATCGCGCTGTCGCCGGCTCGCATCGACGGCTATCGGCGCTTCTGCAACAAGATCTACAACGCCACGCGCTTCGCGCTGACCTACATCGCGGACGTCAGCAGTAGCGGCAAGCCTCCGCAGAAGCCCGCGCTGCTCATGAACCGCTGGATCGTGTCGCGGCTCGGCGCGGCCGTCGTGGCGAGCACGCAAGGCATCGACGAATTCCGGCTGGATGACGGCTCGGGCGCGCTCTACCACTTCTTCTGGGATGAGCTCTGCGACTGGTACATCGAGATGGCAAAATCGGTGTTTCAGAGCGGCAACGAGGTCGATCGCAGCGAAACGCGCGACACGCTGGCACACGTGCTGGAGACCTCGCTGCGCGCGCTGCATCCGTACATGCCGTTCATCACGGAGGAGCTGTGGCAGCGCTTGCCCCGACCGAGCGGACGCGGCGCCTCGATCGCGCTGGCACCGTATCCGACGCAAAGCGATGGGCCGACGGACGCCGAAGCCGAGCGTGAGATGAGCTTAGTCAGCGGCGCCGTCTCCGCCGCGCGCTCCACGCGCAGCGAGCATGACGTACACCCGGGCGCGCGCGTCCCGCTCGAGCTTCGCGCACGCTCTCCGGAAGTGCGAGCCGTGTTGACGCGTGAAGCTCGCTTCATCGAGCTCTTGGTGGGCACTGAGGGGACGATCCGCGTCAGCGAACCCTCGGGCGAGCGCCCGCGCGGCTCGCTCGTCTCGGTGGCAGGCGACGTCGAAGTGCTGGTCTCCCTGCGCGGCTTGGTCGAACCCAAGAAAGAGCAGGAGCGCCTCGACCGACAGCTGAAGAAGACCGAGAAGGACATCAAAGTTCTCGAAGGCCGCCTGTCCAACGCCAAGTTCGTCGACAATGCGCCCGCCGAGGTCGTGGCCGAAGCGAAGGCCCTGCTCGAGCAGTTGAAGAGCCAAAAGGCTCGCATCGCGGAAGGGCTCGCGCTCGTTCACGAGCTCGAATAGCTCAGAGTGAAGCCGTCAGCTGCGAGACAAACCATGGAAGCCCGATGAGGATCGCATCATGAAAATTCTCGGCATTAGTGGCAGCTTGCGCCAAGCGTCGCTGAATACGGCGCTGCTGCGCGCGGCGATTGAGCTCGCGCCCGCCTCCGTTAGCATCGAAGAGCACTCGATCGCCGAGATCCCGCTCTACAACGACGACGTGCGCGCGCAAGGCTTTCCCCCGTCCGTCGTGGCGTTCCGTAATGCCATCGCCAGCGCCGACGCGCTCTTGATCGCCACGCCCGAATACAATTACTCGATTCCCGGCGTGCTGAAGAACGCCATCGACTGGGCCTCGCGCGCCCCCGATCAGCCGTTCGCCGGAAAACCCCTCGCCATGCTGAGCGCCAGCATCGGCATGTTGGGCGGGGCGCGTGCGCAATACCACCTGCGCCAAGTCGCCGTGTATCTGGACGTCATTCCACTCAACAAGCCTGAGGTGTTCGTGGCGCGGGCGGGCGAGAAGTTCGACCAATCGCTCAAGCTCACCGACGAGGCCACGCGCAAGTCGCTGCAAGCGCTGATCGAAGCGCTCGTCGCTCACCACGCGCGGCTTTCGGGTCGCGGCCGTCCGTAGCCGTCAGCTGCAGCGCGGCTTTTCGATGGCCACGTGCCAAGCGCGCGAACGCGAGAGGAGCTCGGCTCGACGATTCCAAGCGCGAGCAAACGTGGACGTGAGGCACGCGAACGAGAGCACGGCGATAATCGCTGGCAGAGCGTACACGGGAGGCACAGCGAACTTGGCGCTGCGCGGGAGGAGTGCCAAAAACAAATCGCCGGTCATCCCATAGAGAAGGCCCGCTGCCGCGGAGATGGCGACGAGTCGTAGCCACGTGAGGCGCTGCTCCGGTGGCGGCCGCAGCCCAACCAGCGGGCCCCAGAGCAGATCGTCGTCGCAGAGCTCGTTCAGCAATTCGTCTCCTCGCTGGCTATGTTGCGACATCTTGCACCTGAGCCGATAAACGGCCCCGTGCGACGGAAGCTAACCCGGGCCTCAGTCTCAAAAATCCGAGGCTCTGGGTGGCGAGCGCACCTCTACGTACGCTGGAAGACCCCTGCTGCCCTTCGCGGACGAATCCGCGAGCTCAGAACCGAAAGCGCCCCAGCATGCCGAGTTCGCGAAAGTCCGGGCTGCCGCCGCGTCCGAGCAGATTTCCGAACCGGAAATAGGCACCGAGATCGACCTGGTCCGAGAGGCTGAACAGTACGCCGCCCTCGACGGGCACTGAGTAGTGGTCCCCAAAGCCGTTGAGCGGCCCAACCACCATCGCCCCTACGAAAGGCACCACCACGGGTGTCGCCTGAAAGTAGAACCATACGGGTAAGACGAGCTCTTCGCGGTTCCCAGTGGCTCGATTCGACAGGCCTACATAAAGTGAGGGGTCGAACACGAAGGCCACCTTCGAAAAGCTGACGCGCCCGATCACGCCACCCTTCCACCCCACATGGAAGGGCTCGAAGCTGCGCGCTTGAATTCCAGTGCTGAAGTCGATCTCGACCTCTCTCGATCGAGAGAGACCAATCAGCACGGCGAACCCGGCATCGTTGTAACGCCGCTCGCCACAGCCAGTCAGGCACAAACCCTCGCGGTGCGTCAGGCCAATCGTCACGTCACGCGAGACCCCCCAGTAAAAGTGGGGCGCGAGGCTTACGGGGTGCGGCGGATTGTTCGAGACGTTGATGCGCACCATCTGTGGGCGGGAAGGTTCGCCTGTGAGCTCGAAATGTCCCGAAGGCACGAGGAAGCTACGGTGCGTGTAGTCCTGCGCGCGAGCTAAGGGCGCCGCCAAAAATAGGGCTGTTCCGAGACAGGCGTGGACGAAGTTCTTGGTTTGCATCGTGCGCGCGGGAGCCTATTCGCCATGCAGAGGGCCTGCAACACGCTGGAGGTTTGCACCACGCTCGCAAAACTTAAGGGGTGACGCGCGAAAAAGACCCACTAAGAGCGGGCAGAAGCGCTGCTCGAAGCGCGAAAGGTACGACACTGCTCGCCGAAAAATCGTCAACGGATGATGCACGCGACTTGCGAAGAGGTGGGATCCAGGTACTTTCAATGCTGAGGCTTTTGGCTCCCGATCGAGACCCTAAGCAAGCTCGGCTACCTAAAGACATGCCCGTCGAGGCGGAGGAGTCTACGGGCGTCGGATTTGCGCGCAGCGAAGGACAACGCCCTGAGTTCAAGCTCGCGGATGCCTTCGAGCACGTTGACGAGGAGTCCACCGCCCTGGTGTCCCTCGAGAGCCTCGGTCGCCTCGCTCACACCGAGCCCAAGGATCGTCACCTCTTGGTGCGAGTGAAGGGTGCCGGCCTCGGCCAAGTCACGCGCTTGAAGGACCAGCCCTGTTATGTCGGGCGAGCTCCCGACTCCGGACTCTTCGTCGGCGATACGGGCGTCAGCCGCAAGCACGCCATGCTGATCCCCGATGGCGAAACCTACGTGCTCATCGACACCGAAAGCGCGAACGGAACCTTCGTGGCAGGGCAACGGGTCACGCGCCACGTCTTGAAAGACGGGGACGTGGTGCAGTTCGCCTCGACCGCAGCGTTCCGCTACACGCAGACGGACAGCAGCCAGGAGGCACTGCTGCGTCAGCTCTTCGAAGCCAGTGTCACCGACGCGCTCACCGGCGCTTTCAACCGCGACTACTTCGACACCCAGCTCGCCGCAGAGCTCAGCTACGCGCGCCGCCACAAGGCCGAGCTCTCGTTGATCATGTTCGACGTCGACTTCTTCAAGCGCGTCAACGACACCTACGGACACCAAGCGGGTGATCAGGTGCTTTCGCAGATTGCGCGCACAGTCACCAACATGATCCGAACCGAGGACGTGTTCGCGCGCTACGGCGGCGAGGAATTTGCGTTGATTTTGCGAGCCGTCAACGTGGCTGGCGCCCATAGTTTGGGGGAGCGGCTGCGCCAAGCGGTCGAAGAGCTCGAGGTCGTGACTGAACGAGGCAGGATCCGCGTCACGATCAGCGCCGGCTGCGCCACGACGAACGGCAGCGACGAATCGACGCCACAGGATCTGGTGCGAGACGCCGATCGCCGGCTCTACGCGGCAAAACACGGCGGTCGCAACCGCGTGCTCGCCGAAGGCTGAGCGCGCAGCGCTTGCCGATTGAGGGCGTCTGTTTTAGGACGGCCCTTCGATGCGGGCCGACGAAGACCAGAGCGAACCGCTCGTTCCCGCCGGCAACGCCTTTCGCCCGTGGAGCCTCGCTCTGGCTGGACTCGGGCTGCTCCTGCTGCTCACGGTCCTGGCCCGAGACGGGCACTCCGCGCTTGGGTTGCCATTTGGGCTCGGGGGCTTGGCACTTGCGGTGGTCGGGTTGCTCGATGGCCTCGGAACCTTCGACGGCGCTGAAGGAGGGCCGGTCGTCGACGCGAGCAAGCTCGCGAAGCCGTTCGGCGCGCTCTGCCTTTCGAGCGCGTTCCTGATCGTCAGTTTGCGGGCTGCGGTAGCGGGTAACCTGCCTTGGCCGCGGACTAGCGCCGGCTTGCTCGTGACCGTGGGTTGCGTGGGCGCGGCCGCGAGCGCCTTCGAGACGCTGCGCGCCCTCGGTCGACGCTCGGGGGTCGAAAGCGAGGCGCGCCCCTGCTTCGCGAGCCCGGGCTTTTGGCTGCTCGTGCTGTGCATCGTGCTCTACGTGCCGCTGCTCGGCAGCTACTCGCTGATCGACCCTTGGGA
>JAEUAF010000590.1 GCA_019695485.1 Sorangium sp. | reverse complement strand
AACCTGCGCCTGGTGGTCTCGATCGCCAAGAAGTACGCCAACCGCGGGCTGCAGTTCCTGGACCTGATCCAGGAGGGGAACATCGGCCTCATGAAGGCGGTCGACAAGTTCGAGTACAAGCGCGGCTACAAGTTCAGCACCTACGCGACCTGGTGGATCCGGCAGGGCATCACGCGGGCCATCGCCGATCAAGCGCGCACCATCCGCATCCCGGTGCACATGATCGAGACGATCAACAAGCTGATCCGCACCTCGCGTTATCTCGTGCAGGAGTACGGCCGTGAGCCGACGCCCGAAGAGATCGCCGAGAAGATGGAGCTTCCGCTCGACAAGGTGCGCAAGGTCCTCAAAATCGCCAAGGAGCCGATCAGCCTCGAGACTCCGATCGGCGAGGAAGAAGACAGCCATCTCGGCGACTTCATCGAGGACAAGAGCGTCATCAGCCCGGCCGACGCCGTCATCAACATGAACCTGAGCGAGCAGACGCGCCGGGTCCTGAAGACACTCACCCCCCGCGAGGAGAAGGTGCTTCGCATGCGTTTCGGCATCGGGGAAAAGAGCGATCACACGCTCGAAGAGGTCGGCCAGGACTTCGAGGTCACTCGCGAGCGCATCCGCCAGATTGAGGCCAAAGCGCTCCGAAAGTTGCGGCATCCGAGCCGCTCGAAGCAGCTAAAGAGCTTCATCGAGAGCTGAGCCGGCCCGAGCGAATCCGCTTGTTCCGCGCACCGGCACTCCGGCCGGCCGGGAAGACTCCATCGATCGCTTGACTCACGACGTTGGAGAATGCGACTAGTACGGCGACTCGGAACATCGTTCCGGGTTGTCGTCCGTCAGGAACAGGCAAGGTGTACCGAGGCTTGGTCGATGCGTCCTCCTGACTTTCGCTTACCCGCATCCATTTGGGGGGCAGCGAAAATCAGGAACGGATCAGTGAGCCGCGGTACTAGTTCGCTTCTCCTACAGGGGATTCCCCAAAAAATTCATTTGGTGCTTAGACCGGGAGTCGACCGATGCACATTTTCCGTACTGGCTCGAAGCTAGTTCCGCAGGCCGCGCTACTCACAGCGGCGCTTTTGGCAGTCGCTTGCGGTGGTGTCACCGCGTTCCAGGGACAGAACGCGATCAGCGTCGTGGGCTCACCGCCCGCGCCACCGCCGCCACCACCGCCGCCGCCGCCGAAGAAGGAAGAGCCGCCGCCACCGCCCGCGCGCGTCGAAGTGCGCGACAACAAGATCGAGATCCGCGAGAAGATCCAGTTCGAGGCCAACAAGGCCGTGATCTTGCCGCAGTCCTTCGGCTTGATGGATGAGATCGCGGGAACCATCAAGAAGTTCCCCCACATCAAGAAGATCGCCATCGAAGGCCACGCGAGCGCTGAAGGCGACGCGAAGCACAACTTGAAGCTCTCCGACGACCGCGCGAAGTCGGTGATGAAGTACCTCGTCGACAAGGGCGTGGAAGCCGCTCGCCTGTCGGCACAGGGCTACGGCTCGAAGAAGCCGATCGCGGACAACGCCACCGAAGAGGGGCGCGAGAAGAATCGACGCGTCGAGTTCGTGATCACCGAGCAAGACGTGACCCAGAAGAAGGTCGAAGTCGATCACACCGGCAAAGAGAAGGTCATCGAGGAGAAGCAGCTCGTCGAGAAGAAGGAAGTAGCGCCCGTCGAAGAAGCCAAGCCGGAGCCCAAGAAGGACGCGGCCGCTCCCAAGAAGGTCGAAATTCCCAAGAAGGCCGAAGCGGCGAAGAAGCCCGAGGAGCCCAAGAAGGACGCTGCGAAGGCGCCCGCCAAGCTTCCGGAACTCAAACCGAAGAAGCCGGAGACCAAGTAGTCGGCGGCTCGCCCTTATTGTTAACGGAGATGACCATGAACAAGACGCGACTTTATGTACTTGGACTCGTCGCCGGCATGGCCGGTTGTTCCTTCGCCGCTCGCGCCCCGGACATGTATCGGGACGACACCCAAGCGCTGCTCTCCACCAAGAACGCGCAGGTCAAGGCTTGCTATGACGAAGCGTTGAAGACCAACAAGGATCTTCAGGGCAAGGTCACGATCAAGCTCTTGGTCGAGCACGAGACGGGCAAAGTTTCGAACGTGGCCGCCGATCCGGCGGGCACGACTGCGCCCGAGCAGCTCACCAAGTGCGTCGTCGATTCGCTGCAGGGCTTGGTCTTGGCACCACCCGACCAGCGTGACGGCGATGCGTCGTTCGTGTACGACTTCACGGTCGGTGCACCTGCGGCGCCAGCTCCTGCTCCTGCTCCGGCTCCCGCAGGCTGAAGCCTCGCGGAGACGCGTGAGGAACTGACGAATCGAGGAGGCGCAGGCTGCGCCTCCTCGATTGCTTTTCTCCGCATGAAAGCGCGCTGACCGCGTCGGCCTCAGGCTACGCGGACGAGAGCCAGCGACGCCTTCAACGGCTCAGTTGCCGTTCCACGGGTGCCCCGACTGCTCGAGCGCTGTCTTCGCTTCGGCGCGATACGGAGAGTCGATCGGTCCCAAGCGCAGGAATGCTTCCCAATGCGGTTGCGCGTCTGCCCGCGAGCCGAGCGTACGCGCCAGCAGCAAATGCGCTTCCCAGATCCAACGCTCACCGTGGGGCGCTTTGTCGACGAGCTCGAGGGCCTTGGCGAGCTCACCGCGCGCCGCGTCGTTCATGTGGTTACCCGCCAGCAGCTTCCCGTAGCGAAAGCGCCAAGTGGCGTTCCCAGGCTGCGCGGAGACGGCCTTTTGCCACTCGGCGAGGGCCAGCGGTTCCTTGCCAAGGTCGAAGTAGGCCTCGGCGAGCGCGGCGTGCGCCTCGTAGCGCGTCGGCCTAAGCTGCAGCGCTTTGAGTAGATCTTGCACGGCGTCACGCACGACACCCTGGCGCTGCCGCAACACGCCGCGCTGCCAGTACGCATCGGCCAAGCCCTGATCGATGCTGATCGCTTGATCGAGCTCCTTGGCTGCTTTCGGCACGTTGCCAGCCTCGTTTGCTGCCCAGCCCACGTAGAGGTGAAATTCAGCGCGGTGTGGGTCGAGCTCGACCGCTCGCTCCAGGCTGCGCAGCGCGTCGGCCAAGCGTGAGCCCTCCGCGAGCAACGCGCGTCCGAGGCAATGGTTGGTCTCCGCAGAGGTCGGGCGCGAAGAAAGCACTTTGCGCAGCAGCGCCTCGGCCTCCTTGGTGCGGCCCGCCGACGCGTAGCCACAGCCAACGCGCAACATGAGGTCGGGATCTTCCGGCGCTTTGGCGAGCGCGCCCTCGTAGGACTTGAGCGCTTCCTCGGTGCGCCCGAGCGCCTCGAAAATGAGCCCGCGCTCGAGCGCAAGGCCGGGGTATTCGCCGTCGGTGGCGCTGACTTCGTCGAACACCTTCAAAGCGGCGTCGAACTTGCCATCGCGACGCAGTGTCACGCCGAGGCGAAAGCGGGCACCGAGGTCCTCCGGGTCGAGCTTGAGCGCTTGCGTGAGCTCCGCCTCCGCCTCCGCGTAGCGGCCCTGGGACAGGTAGACCTCGCCCAGCGCGCGATGAATGGCGGCCGAAGCTGGCAATTTCTGGCGCGCCAAGTTCAGGGTCTTCTGGGCCTCCTCGGCCCTGCCCTGTTGGTTCTGGAGCAGAGCAAGCGCGATATAGGTGTCCCCCAACATCGGGTCTGCCGACGTCTTGGCAATGGTCGCGTTATACACCTGCTCGGCTTGTGTGCGGTCGCCGACCGCTTCGAGCACGCGACCGTACCAGTACGCAACCACGACCGCTGCGGGGTGCGATTCACGGAGCTTCTTCAGGGACGCCTGCGCATCTTCCAGGCGCTCGAGCATGAGCTTGCTCTTGGCGACGCCCACCTTGGCGAACACGTCGTCTGGATCGGCCTGCACGCCCGCCTCGAAGCGCGCCTGGGCCTCCGAGTAACGTCCCGCGCGATAGAGCGCTTCGCCCAACCCGCTGAGCGCGCGCGCCGCCTTGGGGTTGATCTTCAACGCTTCGGTGTAGGCGGCCTCGGCCCGCGAGATCCGCGAGCGAGCCAAGTGGATGTCCCCGAGCAAAGTACTCCCCGAGACGCGCTCTTCGGGGCTCGCCAAGTTCGCCTGTTTGGCCGCTTGTTCGAGCCAGCTGATTGCTTGCGCCTCGCGTCCAGAGGCCTCCGCGGCGGTGCGAGCCAGCAGGATCTTGGCGCCGACGTGCTGCGGGTTGAGCTCGAGCGCCTTCTTCGCGCTCGCCTCCGCGGAAGCCATGTCCCCCGCAGACAGGCGTGCCCGAGCCAGACCGAAGGCGGCGCGCGCACTCGGCTCGCGCTCGAACAACTTGGTCCAGACCAGCAGCGCGGCATTGGCGTCGTGTGCGCGCAGCTCGACCTCCCCGCTTAGCAGCAGGCTGTCCGGATCATTCGGCGTCTTCTGCAGGGCTTCGGCGAGCGCCTGCCGCGCGCGCGCCAATTGACCGTCGGTCGCGGCGCGCGCCGCGCGTGCAAGATCCAGATAGAGCACGCCGTTCTTGTCGGCGAACTCATCGAGCAACACTTTGCTGCGAGCATGGACTTCGGGATCGGCGCCAAAGCGCAGCTCACGGCAGGCTGCGCTATAGGCAGCATAGGCGCGCAGGCCCCGCACGCGAGGCGCAGCCTCGCGCGCCCTATCGATAGCCGTCTGCGCCGCGACGGCGTCGGCCGCGGTGTCTGCGCCGAGCTTCGCTCGCAGATTCTTGGCGGTGTCCATCACTAGCTCGTCGTACGCGCGAGCCTTCACGTGATCGAGCACCCAGTAGGCGCCGAACGGCCCAATATCCGGCAGGAATGCCAGCGAGGCGCCAGCGATCAACACCACCGAGACGCCCGCCAAAATGCGCAAGCGACCCTTTGAGCGGGGACGTGCGACCTCGGCACCACGGCGCGAGGGTGCGCCAGCAGGGCTCGCCACGTTGACGGCTACGTTGGCGTTGGCGAAGGTCGCGCGCGAGGCCGGCGGCGCCGCTCGCTCCTGCGGCACATCCCCAAACTCCATGTCCTCGCCGCTTGGCAGCGCGCCGCGGGCCGAGGGGACGGCGGGCGCCTCGATCATGACGTCCGCGCCCGCGGGCGCCCCGTCGTTCAAATTCACTTCACCGTAAGCCGTACCACCGCCGGCCTGGCGCACGACCGGCGCCCCAGCGCTCGCCGGTCCCGCGAACGACGGTGCACCCGAGCGCGATCGACCGCCGGTGCCCGGCGGATTCGAGGAGATCGAGGGCGGTGGCTTGAGCTCGACCTCGCCAAACGGATCCGCCTCGAGCGAATCATCGGGGCGCGAGGCTCGCCCCGCGCTCGGGCCAATGGCGCCGAGATCGAGCTCGCCAAACGACCGGCGCGCGGAGGGAGCCGCTGGCGTGATCTCGAGCTCCAAAGGGGGCAAGCTCATCGCCGGCAGCGCCGTGGGCGCGCGGCCCTCGGAATTTGGAATGACCGATTGCGGAGACACCGGCGGTGCACTCGACGGCCCGGCGAGGGGCAGGCCTGGCCCACCGAAAGTCGGCAAGCCGGCGCCACCGACGCTCGGCAAGCCGGCACCACCGACACTCGGCAACCCCATGCTGCTGAGGCTCGGTAGCCCTGCAGTACCCACGCTGGGCAAGCCCGCCTCGAATGGGCTCGGCAAGCCCGCCTCGAACGGACTCGGCAGGTCGACCCCTCCGCGATCCTGCGGGCTCGGCAACGCGAACTCTGGGGAGCTTGCGCGCCCCGACAGCGCAGGAAGGTTCGCGCTACTCGTGCCACGTGCGGGGGATGCGCGTCCCGGGCGCGCTGCAGGCAGATCCGAGGTTCCCGGCAGGTCGAGCTCGATTTCCCCAAATGACGGCTGACGTTCGCGCCCTTTCGCCGAAACGGCGGGCGCGGCCACAATCCCGCCTCCGGTGACAGAGGGAAGGTCGAGATCGAACGAGGGAGAGGAGGCAACCGCGGGCCTCGCCGCCGCATGCGCAACCGCCGGCAAATCCGCACCGAGCGCGAGACCTTGCTTGGCTGAAGAGGCTGCGGGCGCAGGTAGATCGAGCACTGGCTGACGTGCCCCAGGCCCAGCGGGCACTGGCAAGTCCGCCCCCGCACCGTCGAATGTTCCTGGGGCGGGGCGCGGCGCTGGCTTTCCCTTTGCGGGTGCCTTGGGCTCGACCGGAGCGGGCAAGTCCTGAGCTCCCGAGCCTAGGTCGGCCTCGAACGTATCCGGCGCGCTGCCGGGACGTGGGGCCGCGGGTTTGGCCCGATTCGGTGGCGGGGGTGGCCCCTTCTTGGGCTCGACCGGGGACGGCAACTCCGCGCCGCCTAG
>JAEUAF010000529.1 GCA_019695485.1 Sorangium sp. | reverse complement strand
CCGTTCCCGCTCCCGTTCCCGCTCCCTTTGCCCCTGTCCCTCCCTCTTGCGTCACTCCCGGCGCGGTCATTGCTCCAACATCCTTCGCGCAACGAAACCCCGCCACGGCAATGCGAAACGTCGCCGGGTGGTGCACTCGATTCGACGCGCGCAACATCGCCACGCCGTAGTTGTAGGCGCCCCCCGCAACACGCGCTCACATTCGTTCGGAATTGGGTTCTTGCCCGTGAACCCCTGCAGGCCCTTCTTACGCAATAGATTCTGCGTCTCGAGGATTTCGGCGCAGCTTCCTGGCACCCCGCGCGCCGCCGATTCGCGACGGTAAGCGTACGGATCGTACTCGTCTGCCATCCACTCCCAGACATTCCCCGCCAGATCGAGATGTCCATAAGGCCCGCGGCCGGCGGGATAGGAGCCAACTGGCTCCGTGCTGAGTCTTCCGCCAAACACGCCGTGGCGCGCGGGATCGGGAGCTTCGTTGCCCCACACATAGTGCCGTCCGTCATCCCCGCGCGCCGCGCGTTCCCACTCCGCTTCGGTCGGCAACCGCTTACCTCGAAACGCGCAGTAGCCGGAGGCGTCGAACCACGACACTCCCACTACCGGGTGATCGCCTTTCTTGAATGCCTCGGGGTGGCCCGAAGTCAATCGACTACCCGCGAGCGAATCGGGCGCGCGACAGACTCCAGCAGCCACGCACTCCGCGTAGGCTGCCACCGTGACTTCTGTCTCGTCGAGCCAAAACGCGCCGACTGTCACGCTGTGACGCGGACGCTCGTCCTGCTCGCCCTCGTCGTCAGCGCCCATCGCAAACGTACCACCCGCCACAGCCAACATGCCCAGCGGAGCTCGGTCGGGAACTGCCGGCGTGGCGTGCTCGTCGCCGGCAACGTCCGCGGCTGCGAACACATCCTTGCATTGGGGGTTCGCGCTCGCGCCCGCCGCGGCTACGGGCATCGGCGCGCGGTTCACGGCCGCGAGCGCCTGCGGAGTGGGCGGAGTCGCAGCATTCAAGCCGTTTGGCGCCTGCGTCGGCGTCGCTGGCGAACACGCGAAGCAGAGGAGCGCAGCGAAGAACCCGACCCGACGCCGATCAACCAGCCGCGGGGAGCCCACGCGAATCGTCGTCCTGATCGTTCGGCGCGCGCTCCGTCGAGCGCGAAGACACGGTCCCGCGTGTCCCGAAGACGTAGTCGAGCCACGGGCAGCTGACTCCGTAACGGCTGTTCGGCTCCTTGAAATGATGCACCATGTGCTCGCGACGAAGCCAACGCCCAAAGCGGTGACGCGGTGCACGCGCATGAACGTACCAGTGGATCGAATCGTAGAGGACGTAGCCAAATACGAAACCGGCGAACGGACCGTACATGCCGTGTGCACCGAACAGCATGCGGAAACCAACGAAGACCACCGCGCAGAGGAAGATCGACGCGCCCGGCGGAATCACCAGCCGCGTGCGATCCCAGGGACAATCGTGATGCACGCCGTGCACGAAAAAGTATACGCGCTGGCTCTTCGGGCCAACCACCGGCAAGTGAAACACCAGGCGGTGCAGCCAATATTCGAACAGCGTCCAGAACAAATAGCCGCCGACGAATTCGAGCGTCACCCGCAGCGCCGAAAGCCCATTGACCTGCGCCGCAATGAAGAGACACGCGGCGGCCAGCGGCAGGTACACAATCGCCGGCACCGCCGGGTGCACATGCGAAAAAAACTCGAGGAAATCGGACTCGAACATACGCGGAGAACCGCGTTGAGTCCGCGGAACCGAAGCGTGTGACTGTGGCCGCGTCATTCGTGTGCCCGTAACGAATCGCGCCCTAACCTGCTACCAGACGCCCGCGGCTGCAAGTGGGGAGCCGTGAGCGGCCAGTTGGCCGATCTGGTACAAAACGCTCGGGCTGAAAGAAAGGCGAATGCCGCCTCAACGCGCCCGATCGAGTCCGTGGCGAAACGGGGCGCTCGGCTCGAAGCCGACCGTCCGCTCGATCACGAAGCGCGGCCGGTTCTTCAGGATCTCGTAAATCTTGCCGAGGTAGGCGCCGATGATGCCGAGCAAGACGAACAGAATGCCGAACATCAAGGACATGACCGTCATCACCGAGGCCCAACCGGGGATGGCCCGCCCACAAAAGTACGTAAACAGAATGTAGCAGAGCTCCAAGAACGACAGCACGCTGGTGACGAATCCGACGCCGATCCCAAGTCGCAGCGGCAACACCGAGAAGGACAGCAGCGCCCCGGACGAGAAGCGCAGCATCTTCTTCAAGGTGAACTTGGGCACGCCCGAGTGTCGATTTCGAGCCTGATAGGGCACCGTGCGCGTAGTGAAGCCGAGCCAACTCACGAGCCCGCGAATGAACAAATCTGTGTCGCCCATGCCAACCAAGGCGTCGCGCGCCGAGTGGTCGAGCAGGCGGAAGTCCGATGCACCTGCTTCCATTTGCACGCCGGACAAACGCGAGAACAAGACATAGAACGCGCGCGAAGTGAAACGCTTGAAGAGCCCGGTATCCGCGCTGTCTAGTCGACGCGTGTTCACGACCTTCACCCCCTCGCGCCAGGCAGCAACGAGCAGCGGGATGGTCTCCGGCGGATGCTGAAGATCGCCATCCATGCTGACGATGGCCGCACCGCGCGCGTGGTTGAGCCCGGCGAACAGTGCGCCCTGATGACCAAAATTGCGCGACAGGCTCACGCCACGCACGCTGGGGTTTCGCGCCGCAGCGCGGCCAATGGCGGCCCAAGTGCCATCGCGACTGCCGTCATCAACCAGCAGGATCTCGTAGTTTAGTCCCGCCTCCTCCAGCACCGCTGAAACTCTGTCCACGAATGGGTCGATATTCGACTCCTCGTTGTACATCGGGGCCACCACCGAAATCTCGGGGGATGGGAGAGCGCTATTGGGCGAAGGGTGCTCGGCTCCGGACATGCGGCCCGCGCATACTACTCGAATCGCCGCCGCCCAGCTGCTCGCCGGCTCACGCGCGAGCAGGGCGCGGCGGAAGGTCCAGCCCAAAAGGCGTCAATAAGCGCGGCCTATTGCCGGGACCCGCATGCTCGGCTAGCAACCCGCCCTGTGCGGAGCCATCTCATAGCCTGGTTCAACGCGGCCCGAGCGGCCGCGGCGAACTACCGGACCAGGCTCCGAACCGAGAAGTGGCACGTCATCCTCGAGCTGAGTGCGGTGCTCGTACTAGGCTTCTGTTTTACGTCATACCTCGGGGGTTGGTGGGACGTCTACAAGCCTGCGCTGACCGATCCGAACCTGCAAACGGATGACGCGCGCACGGCGCTCTTCGCGTTTCATCGTTATGCGAAGGGCGCCCCGCTCGCGAACGATCCGATCGCGAACGAGATGATCCAGTATCAGCCGCACGCGTTTCGGCTGATCTATTGGGTTTGCGTGCCGCTGATTGGGCTGCTTGCGGCCGCCAAGGTCGCGCAGCTCGTGTGTCTTGCCATCATCGTCGCGGCCGGCGTGGTGCTCGCGCAGAGCCGACGCGCGGGGCTCGGCACCGCGGCCCTATTCGTGTTCTTGTTCTTGCGCGATGGGTTCGTGATGGACCGCGTGGGCGGCGGACTGCCGCGCAGCTTCGGTTTTCCGGCGATCGCGCTGTGGATGGCGGGGGCGCTCGCGCACAGCGTACGGACCAGGCGCGCTGGCGCAGTGATCGCGGCGCTGACCTACCCCTCGGCGCTCGCGATGGTGCTCGGCGCGGAGGGCCTCTATACCCTGCGCCGTTTCGGCCGCCCGGGTTTTCGCACCACGCTTCGCCGCGTCAAACACTACTTGATCCTGGTCGCCACCTGCGCGCTCTTGTTCGCGCCGACACCGCTGTTTTCCTCGGGCGGCGGCCCCGTGCACACACTCGCCCAAGCGCGAGAAGAGCCGGCCTTCAGCAAGGCCGGAAGGCTCTGGGTGCTACCGCTTCCCGAGGTGGGGACGGCCTTCGGCAAGCAGCTGTTTGCGTCGTTCAAGCCGCTCGGCGACTCACCGATCCCGAAGTTACAAGACCTGGCCGTCGAGTATTGGGCCGAGACCGCGGCGGCGTTCGTGGCGCTGCTCTTGGCGGTGCCGTTAATCGGGCTGAGTCCGGCACCGGCCACGTTCGTGGCGTTCATGAGCTCGAGCGTGCTGCTCTATGCGCTATCGGTGTTCTTCGCTTTCAAACTGTACTCGCCGGAACGCTATTATAGCTACGGAATGCACGCGACCGCGATCGCTTGGGTAGCGAGCGCGTTCGGGCTCGTGCTGCCGCGTCTTCGCAACAAGCTGCGCGGCCCAGTGCGCAATCTGTGGGCGGCGTTCGCGATCTTCGCACTCTGGACCTGGCTCGGCACCGGCAACCCGAGCCGCCGTGGCATGGCGATGACCATCGATTATCGGCAGCGGGCCGCGCTGTGGGAGTTCATTCACCAGCTGCCCCCGGAGACGCGCATCGCTTCGTTCATCACGGATGGCGATGACATCCCGCTCTTTACGCAACGCGCGAACAACGGCGGCTACGAAACCCTGCAGCCCTGGCTCACTCTGTCTTGGGCTAGGCAAAAGGCGCGCGCGGAAGACACGCTGCGCGCCTTCTACACGAGCGACCCGGCGGAGCTTCTCACCTACACGCGCAAGTACAAGGTGACCCACTTGCTAGTGAACCGCGCGCGGTACCGGGGCGACTTCGTAAAACGCGCGCTGACGTTCGAGCCGCTGTCGAGCTTCGCTCGGGACCTGCTTTCGGACCGCGACGTGTCTCAGATGATCCTTGCGCACGTGCCGCCTGAAACGGTGATCTATGAGTATGGCGGTTTCGAGCTCGTGAGCGTGAAGCGGCTCGAACGCCTATACGGGACGCCGACGCCGCCCTGACGCCGGGCCCGGTAACGCCGCGAATTACGGCATGGCGCCTGCTGCGCCGCCTGCCCCTGCTCCGCCCTCGCCGCCGCTCGTAGAGCCATCGCCAGCACCGCCGCTCGTAGAGCCATCGGAAGCGCCGCCGACGCCCCCCTGGCTGGCGTCCACGGGGCGACCTGCGGGCACATACGGGTATGAGAGAAGCGCCGCCTTCACGGTCTCGCCTTGCAACGTCGGCGTGTAGTCCCATTCGGAAATGAGCGCGGGGAAGTTGCAGCCCGACTTGTACCAAGCCCACGCAGTCCATGACATGTGGTGAGCGTCGGCGAAGGCGATCAAGTCGGCGTCCCACGCACCGCTGCAATTGGTCGTACTGTCCCCAAACTCAGTGGCAATGACCGGCGCGGTGTCGTTCGACGCGAGGTAGCCAAATGACGTCTCCCAGCGAGACTTCACGTTGTCGGCTTTGTTATAAGGGTGCGTGGCGTAGATGATGTTATGCCCAGCGATCGGTGCCGATCGCACACCGCTCAGATCGAACGCCCAATCGATACCGCCCGCGATCACGAGATTTTCGGCGCCCGCCGCGCGCACGGTGTCGTAGAGCTCCTGCATGCCGACGGCTTGGTACTCACCGACCGTGCCGCCCTTCAGCCAGACGTCCCAGTTGATCTTGTTCGGTTCGTTATAGAGCTCGAACACGACGTGGCCATCGTCTTTGTATGTCGCGGCGACTTCCGACCAGAATTGCTTGGAGTTGGCATCGGCCATCTGCTGCTGGTTGCTGGTACCCGCCTGGTTTTGCCCCTGGAGTTTGGCCACGCTGAGGTCGCCGCGATCCGACCAGTGGAGATCGAGAATGACGTCGAGCCCAGCGCTTTCGGCGTCATGCACGGCCTGCTCGACGCGCGCTTGGTAGCCGGCGTCGTGGAGCACGGCGCCTTCCAACCAAAAGTCTTGGTTTAGCGCGATGCGTACGCAGTTCGCGTGCCAGCTCGCCATGGCTTGAAAATCAGCCAGGCCGATGTGCTCACCGCCGGAATTCCATTCCAACGAGGGGCGCGCCACGCCGTGAAACAAGTGCGGCGTGCCATCCGCCGTGCACACGCTCGCGCCGTTCGTGTAATAGCCGCCGGGAGCCAGCGGTGGCCGCGAGTCCACACTGCACCCCCGCAGCGGCCCCGGAGCGGTCACACCCGTGGAAGTGCCCACAGTGCTTCCGGCATCGCAAGCCGACAAGATTAAGAGAACAGGCAGGAACGAAGCGAAGCGGCTCAACATGACCGAGCAGGGTAGCCGCGCGCGCGTTGCCGGCCAATCGAACCTGCGCAGGTTTCTCGCAAACCTGCGCAAGCCAGGCATGGCGCGCCAGGTGTCGCCGCGGGGCGCCTTGTGCCGGAGCCGAACATCTGCTGGTTTCCACGGGATGAAACGTTGGGTCGTTTGGCGACGGTTGCTGCTCGGCGTGCTCGGCGTGCTCTGGGTTTCAGGGTGCGAGGCCGCCACCCGCCAGCTCCATCAAGTCTCTGGCCCGTTGTTCGCACTCGAAGCGCCGCCCGTGCAAGATGGCTTTCGCTACGGTCCCTTCGCGACCCTCCCGCGGGACGCGCGTTTCGAGCGCTTGGTCGCACGTTTTCGTGAGCGCCTTGCTGAGAAGCACGTGCCGGGCGGGGCGCTCGCGGTGGTGATCGATGGCAAGCTCGCCTACTCCGCTGGCGTCGGGGTCGGGCGCAGCGGCAGCCCCGAGCCCGTTCGCGCAGACTCGCGCTTCCGAGTTGCATCGCTCAGCAAGATGCTCATCGCGGCGACCGTGCTGAGCCTCGTCGAACACGATGGGCTGCGCCTTGATCGCCCACTCACGCAAGTGCTGCCATTCTTTCAGCGCGGCCCTGGCTACGACGCTGCCCAGGTCACGTTAGAGATGCTGCTGAACCACACGGGCGGTGTCCCCGACAGCGACGATCGACACCGATCCAGCTTGCGCGCGCTGATCGAAGCTCACGCGCACGATCCGCTGTGGTCGCCTCCGGGTCGGCTATTTAACTATTCGAACGCCGACTACGCGCTGCTCGCAGCCGTGATCGAGGCACAAACCTCGCGCCCCTTCGAACAAGTCGTGAGCGAACGCGTCCTTACGCCAAGCGGCATGCGCAGCGCCGGCTACGAGGCTGTGGCAGACCTGCCGCTGGTTGCTGGTCACGACGCGCGGGGGCACGTGGTGTGGACTCGTCCGAACGATAGCGAAGCCTCGCGCGCCGCAGGCGGCGTTCTGGCGAGCGTCATCGACTTCGCCCACTTCGCCGAAGCGCTGCTCGCGCACGGCGCTCCCGTGCTGAGTCCGACCTCCGTCGACGCCATGATGAGGGGCCGTGCAGTCATGCAAGAACAGCCTCCTCGCCTGTACGGCTATGGCTTGGCCGAGACCGAGCATGCCGGCCTGCGAGTGGTCGAACACAGCGGAAGCGCCGCTGGCTTCTCGACGTGGCTGCGCCTAGTGCCTGACCGAAACTTCGCCGTGATCGCCTTCGATAACGGCAGCTACCCTCCGGAGGATGTGACCGACGCGGCGCTGAGCGCGTTTCTCGATGTCGCGGAAACGGAGCGACCGCGGGTCGCAACGCCACCCGAATCGTGGGCGCAATACGCGGGGTTTTACAGCGATCCGAGCGGCGCACTCGGCCAATTCGAAGTCACGCTTCGAGCCGGCAAGCTCTTCATGAAGCGCCAAGGCACCCGCCTTACTCCGCTGCCGGCCACGCTGCGCGGCAACTTCGTCAGCGACGCCTCGGGCAACGTCGAGTACTTCGTGACCCGCCTCGGCGTCGCGCGAAAGCGGCACTAACCAAACGCCCCAGAATCTCGCACGGAAACGCCATCGGCTCGCTGGCCAACCCGTACCGACTGGGTCGGGGGTGCAGCGGCGTCGGGGGGCATGCTAGACGTGCCGTCGGAATCCCAAGTGCGCCCCTTGCTTCGATCGTGTTCCGCCGTTGCCGCCGCTATCGCTTTGCTCGTGAGCCTCAGCGCGAGCGCGACTATCGTCGAGCGCATCGTTGCAGTGGTGGGCGACAAGGCCATCCTGCTGAGCGACCTGCGCACGCGAGCCCAACCGTTCTTGTTGCAGGTTCATCAGACGGTGCCGGCCGGTGCTCAACGCAACGCCGCCATCTCCCAGGTGTATCGCTCGGTGCTCGATCGGCTCGTCGACGAAGAGCTCGAACAGCGCGCGGCTCAGCAGTCGAAGCTCGCTGTGACGCCGAAAGAGATCGAAGAGGCCATGGGCCGCGTCGCGGCGCAGAACAAGATCACCATCGAAACGCTGATCTCGGAAGCCACCCGCAGTGGCCTCAGCGAGGCAGGCTACAAGGACGAGCTTCGTCGCCAGCTGCTCGAAGCCAAGCTCATCAACGTGCGCTTGCAGGGCCGCATCCGTGTGGTGGACGAAGATCTGCGCGATGCGTACCGAAAGCTCGTCTTGGAAGAGCGTCAGCGCCTGGCCGTGACGCCCGCCTGGATTGTTCTCCACGCGGGAAACACGCCCGCCGAGCAGCGTGATAAGCGAGCGCTCGCCGAGCGCATCGCAGAGCAAGCCCGCACTGGAGACTTCGCCGAGCTCGCTCGGCGTTACTCGGACGACGCCGGCACTCGCGCCACGGGCGGCTCCCTAAAGTCCGTCCATTTGGAGGAGCTCCCAGCTCCCTTGGCGCGCTTGGCCCTAGGCCTCGAGGTTGGACAAAGCTCGTCTGCGGTACGCGTCGGCGATCGCTACGTCGTGCTGAAGATTCTGAAGCGCGACGCCAGCGAGCTGCCTGACTTCGAACAGGCGCGGAATGAGCTCACCGAGCGCGTCTACATGGAAAAGATGGCGCAAGCGAAGAAGACTTGGCTCGCCGGCTTGCGCCGCCAGCACCACGTCGAAGTCCGCCTCTAGGAACGCAGCTCAGCCGCCGCACAGGACGGCCTCCAGCTCATCGACGGGCGTGCCCGCTTTGACGATGCGGCGCGCCGCGTCGAGCTCCTCTCGAACCACGCCTTCCAGCACGCTTTCAGGCACGGCGCCCGCGAGCTTGCGTCCGTTCACGAACAGCGTGGGAGTGCCTTCGACGCCAACGCTCTCCGCGAGCGCACGGTCTGCCTGCAACACGACCCCGAAGCGAGCATCGTTCGCGCTCGCCCAAATGTGGTCGCTGTCGAGCCCCAGCCGCACGGCGAGCGCACGCAGGCCATCGTCCCCGAGGTCGGCCTCGGCACTCGACAACAGCGCGGCGTGCAGCGCCCAAAACGCTCGCTCGCCCGACAGCGCCCGCGCCGACAGCACGAATGCCGCCGCGCGCTCCGCATTCGCATGCTGAGGCACAGCGAAGCTATGCCACACCCGACGTACGAGACCCGGGTGATTGCGCATGACCGCCGCGAGCGCGGGCTCGAGCGCGCGACAGTGCCGACACTCGAAGTCCGAAAACTCCGTGATCGTCAGCAGCGCGGCGCGCGGACTGGTCGTCGGTGCGCGCTCTACGGGTAGACAGACGCGGCTATCCGCGCCCTCGCCGACGCCGACCAAGTTCTTCTGAACACGGCGCGCATAGACTTGGTCGAACGGAATGCCCTGGGCGATCATGAAGCGCGACGCGCGGGCTTCGTCGGCAATCAGCGCGTCGAGCTCGGCGTCCGCGTGGCGCCCGATCAGGCGGCGTCCATTCACGAACACGGTCGGCGTCGCCTGGACGTCGAGCTTCTCCGACAAGCGAGCGTCGCTCGACACGCGCAGCTGCGCCTTGCTGTCGCTCGACAAACTGGCAAGCGACGCGTTCACTCCTGCCGCCGTGAGCCAGCGCTGAAGCTCCTCCGAGTCCGGCGCTTGCCGACTCTCTGCGGCTCGGCTCAGCACCCGAAATGCGGCGTCCGGGCCGAGCTGCAAAGCAACGGCCGCAAGCACCCGCGCCGCTTGTTGGGCGTGAGCATGGGTGCTCAAGGGCCGATGATAGAACGCCACACGCAGGCGAGGGCCGAGCCGCGTCGTCAAGCGCAGCTCCGAGCGCAACTCCGCGCGCGTGTACTCACATTCCAGATCACCGAACAGCGACAGCGTGACCGGCGCATCCGAGATCCCCCAAATCGCAGCTCCGTGCGCGAGCGGCAACAGCGCGCGTTCCTCCGCCGGCCGCACCTGCTCGCCCGCCGGCGAGGGCGGAAGCTGAACCGATACGGCGAGCTCGCCCTCCTCGCGCGGCGGCTCGTCGATCGACGGCAACGCGAGCCTCGGAGGCCCAGGCGTGGGCACAGGACTCAGCGCCACGGCCGCACTCGGTGCACTCGGCCCCGAAGCCGCGACCGGCGCCCCACGCAACGCGAACCACAACCCGGCGCCCGCACCGCCGAGCAACAGCACCCCGCCCAACACGATCGGCAGCAGCGCCCACAACCACGCCCGGGACTTCCGCGGAGACGGGTCGGGCGTGGCAGAGCTCATCGTCTAGAAGGTATCAGGCGCCTGCCACTTTGGCAGCCCAGACGCCGGTTGGGACAACCTGGCGGGCAGCCATCGCGACCGCCGCCAAAGAAACGCGAGCGATGCCACAATCTTGCACCGCCCAACTGGAAAGACGGGCGATGAAGTTCCGCGCCACGCCCCTAGCGAGCTGACCTCGCCCCCGACGACGGCGAGCGTAAGCGCGGCGAACCAGACCCTATTCTGCGGCAAAGCGCCCAGCGCGAAGACGCACATCACCGGTGGCGCCGCCGCGACCAGAACCGCGCTACGACCGGCCAGAAGCCCGCTCGCCGAGAAATGAGAAAGGCCTCTGTTCCGTTTGCCTCGTGGCACACCCTGTGCTCTGTAAGAGCCGCTGTGACTCAGCGAGCAGTGTTTTTCGTAGCTTCCCTACTTGCGGTGGCAGCGGTGTGTCCCTTCGCGGCAGCGCAAACCACCACCGCCACCGTCACCCTAAACTCCCTCGTCACGCGGACGGGCAATCGGAACGGAGTGGCGACGAACATCATCACCAATGCCGACTGCGTCGCAAGCGACACGTTGACGGTATCCGTCTCGTCGGCACTCCCACAGGGCATCGGGCTTGGGGTCTACTCCGGAACTGGTTCGGCGGATTGCTCGGTGGAAGCGACCCGCTTGCTGGCAACCACCATTCCGGAACAGTGCTGGGAGCCGGTTACGGAACTGACTCCCGTCGTGGCCGCCAACACGAGCATCACGATCCCAGTCAAGCGCATCCTGCCACACCAATCCGCTGGCATCGGCACGCCAAACGATGGCATGGAGGCGGTCTGCAGCGAGCTCGCAGATCCAGCCAATGCGGCCGGCCACGGCCCGCTGACGCTCTACTTCGTGCCGCTGAATGGGACAAGCAACGCCGGCACTGCCGCGAAGCTGCAGCTGACCTTTGATTTACAGGGACCGGTGGCGCCGACGTCGGTCAAACCTGGACCGGGCGAGACGCGGCTCTTCCTCAATTGGACAGCGCCAACCAACGACGTCATCGGCTACAACCTCTACTGCGAGCCGTCGCCAGATTGCGGCTCGTCGACACTCACGGCGGGCTCCCTGCCTCCGGACCCGCTCCCGAACACGGTGAAGACAGGAAAAGCCGGTTCAACAGCCACCAGCGGCTCGGTGAGCGGACTCACCAACTATACGCAATACAAGTGCTTCGTCGCCGGCTACGACACGTACCTGAATATGGGCGCGCTTTCTGAAGGTGTTTGCGGCACCCCGCAAGAGGTAAACGGCTTCTTCGACGTCTACCGCACCGCCGGCGGCACCGCCGGCGGCGGCTACTGCTCCTTTGGCCGGAATACGAACGCGAGTGGCGCCCTGGTCGGTCTCGGGTTGG
Source organism: Sorangium sp. (assembly GCA_019695485.1). GTDB lineage: Bacteria > Myxococcota_A > Polyangia > Polyangiales > Polyangiaceae > PMG-095. The sequence goes on along the minus strand of JAEUAF010000529.1, from coordinate 205 downwards.
CAGGCGTATGGCTCGCTCGCCGCCGCCGCTGCGGGAGCCGAGCATGAAGATTTGGTTTGGAACAGCCGCTCTGGTCTGCTCGTTAGTGGCACCGCGCTTGGCGAGCGCTGACACCCACGACGAGCTCGGACACTACGAACGCTATCGACGCGCCAGCGAGACGCCGCAAAACGTGGCGATCGATCTGCGCTTTGGCCACTACCAC
>JAEUAF010000510.1 GCA_019695485.1 Sorangium sp. | reverse complement strand
TGCAGGGGTCCGATCGACCGGGCCGCGCCCCTGCGAGCCTCGGGAGGACGAGCGAAGCACGGGTCTCCGCTAATGTGTGCCCGAGTGCGTTGGCAAGCTCGGGCGAGTGGTTATACTCGGCCCCGTGTCGGACGAATCCGTGTCTACCCCTGAACCCCAGCCCACTCCCGCGGCCGAACCCGAGGCACCCCCTCCGGATCCGCTAGAGGCGGCGCGCGCTGAAGCACAGCGTTCCCGCGATCAGCTGCTGCGCACCGCGGCTGATTTCGACAATTACAAGAAGCGCTCCCGCCGGGAGCTTTTGGACGCCGAGAAGCGAGCGCGCGAGGACTTTCTGCGCGAACTCTTGCCTGTCTTCGACAACCTCGAACGGGCCGCGCAACACGCGGAAACCGCGAGCGACGTCAAATCCCTGTCGGATGGGATTGGAATGGTCGTCCGCCTATTCACCGACACACTGGCCCGGCTCGGCGTAGAACGCGTCGTGGCGCTCGGGCAGCCCTTCGATCCCGCGCTCCACGAAGCCGTGCAGCAAATGGAGTCGAGTGAGCTCGCGCCCGGCGTCGTGGCTGCGGAAGTTCAGCCGGGCTATCGCATGGGTGACCGCTTGGTCCGCCCAGCGATGGTGGTCGTCGCGAAGCCGAAATCGAGCTAGGTCGCCGCTTTGCGCAGCGCCGAATGCGCGCAACCTCGCCGCGTTCGGCGTCGCGCTCGTGGTGACTTCGTGCGGCGTTCGGCACTGCTCTCCGTCAACGTGAGACAAGGTGAGCGGCTCCGGCCATCGGCCCGATCGCCTCGTGAACCGATGACAAGCGAGCGAGACTGGTTCGCGCCTTTTCCCTGAGGGAGTATTCTCATCGGAATGGGGAAAGTCATCGGCATCGACTTGGGCACCACCAATTCCTGCGTATCGGTGTTGGAAGGGACGAACGCCCAGGGTCTGCCCGACGTTAAAGTCATCGCTAACGGTGAGGGCGCGCGCACCACGCCGTCGGTCGTCGCGTTCACCGCAAAGGGCGAGCGCTTGGTCGGCCAAGTCGCCAAGCGTCAGGCCACGACGAACCCCGAAAACACCGTCTACGCAGTGAAGCGTTTGATGGGGCAAAAGTTCGACTCGCAAGCGGTCGTGCAGCAGCAGAGCACGGCGCCCTTCAAAATCGTCCGCCATGAGAACGGCGACGCCTGGGTCGCGATTCAGGACAAGCAGCTCTCGCCTCCAGAAATTTCGAGCTTCGTCCTGGCGGCGATGAAGGAGGTCGCCGAGGCGTATCTCGGTGAGCCAGTCACGCAAGCGGTCGTCACGGTCCCCGCGTACTTCGACGACGCGCAGCGCCAGGCGACCAAAGATGCTGGCCGCATTGCCGGGCTGGACGTGCAGCGCATCTTGAACGAGCCGACGGCAGCGGCGCTGGCCTACGGACTCGACAAGACCGAGCACCAAACCATCGCCGTTTACGACTTGGGTGGCGGTACCTTCGATATCTCGATTTTGGAGATTCAGAAGGGCGTTTTCAGCGTTCGCGCAACGGGCGGCGACACTCACCTCGGCGGGGAAGACTTCGACACCCTGATCATCGATCGCCTGGCGGAGGAGTTCATGGCCGCCAATGGCGGCGTCGATCCTCGCAAAGACCGCATGGCGCTGCAGCGCTTGCGCGAAGCGGCCGAGAAAGCCAAGCACGAGCTGTCCTCGTCGCTCGAGACAGAGATCAACATTCCGTTCATCGCCTCGGGGCCGAGCGGGCCGCTCCACCTGCAGCGCGCCTTGAAGCGCAGCGAACTCGAGATTCTGACGGCGCGCCTCATCGAGCGGACCCTGGTTGCCTGTCGCGCCGTGCTGAACGACGCCAAGATCACGGTCGACAAGCTGGGTGCCGTGGTTTTAGTCGGCGGCATGACGCGCATGCCCGCCGTGCAGCGCGCGGTGCGCGAGCTGTTCGGGCGCGACCCGAACAAGGGCGTGAATCCGGACGAGGTCGTCTCCGTGGGCGCGGCCGTGCAAGCCGCTGCGCTCAGCGGTGAAATCGACGAGGTGCTGCTGCTCGACGTGACGCCGCTCTCGATCGGCGTGGAGACCGGCGGCGGCGTCTTCACGCGCTTGATTCCGCGTAACACCACGGTTCCCACGGAGCGCAGCGAGATTTTCACGACCAGCGTCGACAACCAGCCCTTCGTGCCGGTTCACGTGCTGCAAGGGGAACGCGAGATGGCGGCGGACAACCGCAGCCTGACCCATTTCGAATTGACCGGAATTCCGCCGGCGCCGCGCGGCGTGCCAAAGATTCAGGTGACCTTTCGCATCGACGCCAACGGCATCCTGTCCGTCGAGGCGAAAGATCTTGGCACGGGGCGCGTGCAAGCCATGAGCGTCACTGCCACGAGCGGCTTGGCCTCGACAGAGGTCGATCGCTTGGTGCAAGAGGGGCAGAAGCACAAGGAATCGGACGAGCTGCGCCGCGATCTCGCCGAGATGCGCAATCAGGCCGAAACTCTGATTTACACGACGGAGCAAGCCATCGAAGGCTACGCGGATTTGCTGGGGCCGGATCAGCTCGACGCCGTGCGTGCGGAGCTCGCCTCGCTAAAGAAAATGCTCGAGAGTGGCGCCAACCTCGACAGTTTGCGAGCGGCGTATTCCCAGCTCGAGGGCGTCACCTTTCAGCTCGCCGAGTCGATGTACGGCGCCACCTGACGCCCTATTTGCTTGCCGTCACCAGCGGCGGCGCGGGCGTCTCCGGCCGAGTCTGCACTGGGGGCAGCGGGGCGGGGTGGTCGGGGCGCGTCTCGGCGAGCGCGCCCACCGTCGAGGCCACGTGGAAGGCGATGGCATCGACGACCTCGCCTGCTCCCAGCCCCAGCGCGTGTCCGTAGGGGAAATCGGCGCGCGAGCGCGACTCGAGCGCTTCGCTGGCCAGGGCCTTCCCGTCGCGGAAGAGCTGCCAGTGGCCCTTGCCGAGCGCTGCCCAGCCGGGCCCCGCGCTGCCCGGAGGCACGGCGCTGAAGGACAGGTCCACGCGCAGCACGTAATCACCGGGCGCTGGCTCGTCGTGCCGGCCCAGGCTCGAAACGCGTGGAAAGCTCGGCCACAGGCCACGTTCGAGCGCCGAAGCCAGGGCGTGATCGACGTCAGCGAAGCAAAGCGCGCGGTTTTCCTTGGGAGTGACGCACTCCGTCGGGCTGACGCCGGGGAACAGCTCGACCCACAGCGGGCTCGAATGTCGCACGACGGGCTCCGGCGGCGGCGGCAAGGCGCTCGCTCGGACATATGCCGTATGCGACTGCGCGCAGGCGCCGCTCATCAAACTGACCGCTACGAGCCCGGTAAAAATCCGCGAAAACATGGCGACGGAACGATAGCGGCAGCGGCTAGCGAAACACCAAATTTCGCGAGTAGATACTGGGAAGCATGACTTCCGAATGCCCAGCTGGCGTCGTCGCTTTCCGTCGTCAAACGCCCACACTGCGCACGATCTGCCCGCTCGGTGTCATCGGCGTGTCGATCAGATTGCAGCTACTGGCGAGTCGTCAGTGCCAGGTGACAGCGCGGCATCGATTGGGAATCGACAGGCATTTGTTGGGAGCTTCCGAGAAATTGCGCTAGAGTTCCCGAGGTGACGACGACTCTGCGGCATATTCACCGCTATATGAATGATCGTCGGCGGGTGGTTCTCGCGGACGGGCGCACTGGCAAGATCGTGCGCGTCGATACCGTATTCCCCGCCAACGACACGATGGTTACAGTTTGGACCGACGCGTCCCAAGGCCCGGGTGTTACCAAGGTGCGCCTCGATGACGTGGTCGGCTTGGCCGCTGAGAGCATACGGCCGAAGGCGCTCTGAGCGTCCGACAACGGACAGCGCTCTGAGCGTCGGACAAACGCTCCAACGCATGCCGCCGGGTCTGACATGCCCTGTCGCTCCGCGCCGAATGAACGCGGAGCTCGCTCTGCCCACTCAGTCTTCGGACGAGGCGAGGCGCTGCTCGATGGCCTCGAGGTGAGCGTTCACCTGCGGATCGCGCTGGCGAAGGGCTTCCACGCGGCGCACCGCGCTCATCACGGTGGTGTGATCGCGGTTGCCGAAGGCGCGGCCGAGCTCGGGGAAGCTGCACTTCAGGCGCTGCCGACACAGGTACATCGCTACCTGTCGCGCGAAGGCCACGCTTTTGTGGCGGTCCTTGCTTAGCAGCTCCGAGTTCGAAAGGCGGAAGTGGCTACACACGGCGCGCTGAATGTCCTCGACGCTGACCATGTCAGGCCGGCGCGGTGACACCACGGCGAGCTCGCTCTCAGCGAATTCCTCGTCGATGTGGCGCCCCGTGAGTGACGACTTCGCGGCGAGGCGGATTAGCGCGCCTTCGAGCTCACGCACGTTGCTCTGCACATTTTGAGCGAGCAGCTCGGCGACCGCGTCGGACAGATCGATGCCCTCGATCTGCGCCTTCTTCTTGACGATGGCGACGCGCGTTTCGAGTTGCGGCACCTGGATGTCGGCGACCAAACCCGAGGTGAAGCGCGACACGAGGCGCTCCGGCATGCGCTGCAGCTGCTGGGGATACTTGTCGCTCGTCACCACGATCGGGTGGTCAGCGTCGCGCAGCGCGTTGAAGGTGTGAAAAAACTCTTCCTGCGTTTGTTCGCGCCCAGCCAAGAACTGAATGTCGTCGACCAGCAGCAAATCACACTCCGCTCGGTAGCGAGTGCGAAACTCGTCCATGCGATGGTGCTGCAGTGCCTCGATGAAGTCGTTGGTGAAGCGTTCGGCGGAGACGTACACCACGCGCGCGCTCGGTCGTTCCTCCAGCACCTTGTGGGCGATGGCGTGCATCAAGTGCGTCTTGCCGAGGCCGGTGCCGCCGGCGATGAAGAGCGGGTTGTAGCGTGGACCGCCGCCGCCGGCCGAGGCGAACGCTGCCGCGTAGGCGAGCGCGTTCGACGGCCCGACCACGAAGTTTGGGAAGGTGTGCTTGGCGTTCAACGCCGCGGCGAGCGACGCGCGCGAGTAGACGATGGTGGACGGACGCTCGCTGCGCCGTGGCGCCGACGACGAGGCGGGAGGCGCTTCGCTCGGCCGAGTCTTCACGACGCTTCGCCCCTGGCACACGGGCTTGTCGAGCTGGGGCTGAACTCGCCAACGCACGCGAAGGCCACCGTTCGCCTCAGCCCCCAAATGACGCTCGAGGTTCGCGAGCAGGTCCGGGAGGAAGTGGGCGACCACCCAGTCACGCACCCACTCGTCGCGTGCCACGAGCGAGAGAACCCCCTGCTCTAATCCGTCGAACTGAACACTCGAAAACCACTGCTCGAACGAGGCCGGTGAACGACGCCGGGTTTCGTCGACGGCATCTTTCCAGGACCGCTCGGCCTGTTCGCTGGCTGGGGGCAAGCTCACGGGGGAACCTGAGGTGGGGAGCTCGAAAGTATTGCTGATCACAGAGGTCTCACGAAAGAAAATCCCCATTTTATACACAGGCCTGTGGACTGCGTGGACGGGTCA
>JAEUAF010000492.1 GCA_019695485.1 Sorangium sp. | reverse complement strand
CTGGGAGTCGGAGCGCTGCGCGTGAGCAGGATCGTCGTCACCACACCGATCCCGAAGGCCAGCGCGGCGCCGCCGATCAGCAACCTCTTCCGCCGGTCTTGACCCAGCCCGGATAGCTCAGTGGCCGTCCCGTTCGAGTCGAGCGGCAACAAGCTCTGCGCGAGCCCCACGTTCGAGACCGAGCCCGTCGCCGACGACGGCATGTCCACGCGGATCGGAGAGAGCGAGTTGCGATCCGCGCGCTGCAGCGCGTCGCTCAGCGTGGCGCGCCGCTCTTGAAGCTTGTCGCCCAGCAATTTGCGCACGAACAACGCAACTTCGTCGTCCGTGATCACGCGCTGATCCGCAGGCAAGGCCTGGTCCAAATCGCGCAGCATGTCGTTCGCGGTCTCGTAGCGGTCGTTGGCTGATTTCGCTAGAGACTTGAGAATGACGCGCTCGAGCGCCTGCGGATATTCAGGCAGGAACTTGCGCGGCGGAAGCACCGGCTGCGGCGAGCAGATGTTGTACATCGTCGCGGCGTCGGACTCGCGGCGGAAAGGGTGTTTCCCGGTGGTCAGCGCGTAGAGCACGATGCCCATTGCGAAGATGTCCGCCCGCCGGTCCATGTCCTCGCCCTCGATTTGCTCGGGGGCCATGTAGCCGACCTTGCCCTTGATCTGGCCGGCGTTCGTGGAGCCGCCGCCCGCGGCGGTGGCCTTGGCGACGCCGAAGTCCACCACCTTCGTCACGCCATCGTACGTAACCAGGATATTTTGTGGGGAAACGTCGCGATGGACCAGCCCCACGAGCGCCCCTTGCGGATCGCGCAGCTCGTGCGCGGCGTGCAGCCCGGCGCAGGCCTGCATGACGATGCGGGTGGCGACGGGCAGCGGCATGCCTCCGGCCAGCTTCGCCGCCTTCATCAGCTGGTTGAGCGGCATCCCGTCGATCCACTCCATCACCAGGAAGAGCACGCCATCCTGCTCGCCGAGGTCGAGGATCTCGACCACGTGCGGGTGGCGGATTTGAGAAGCGAGCGAGGCTTCGTCCAGGAACATCTGCTCGAACTGAATTTCCTCGCTCAGTTTGGGCAGCATGGTCTTGACCGCGACGATCTTCTGAAAGCCGCGCGTGCCTTTGAGGCGCGCGGCCCACACCATCGCCATGCCGCCCGCTGCGACCGGCATCAGAAGCTCGTAGCGCCCCAGCACCTGTCCCGGGGCGACTATCCCGGACACGCTCGCCGGGGCGCTTTCGATCGCCGTAGTCACTGGGGTTTGATTCGAGTCTTGCAAAGGTCCGATAAGCGCTCAAGGCGTGGCCACGCAGGGAGTAACAGCCGCACGGTAACGGCGTCGGTTACCCAGCTTCTCCTACGGTGTAGGAGAACGCCGGTTCTCAAAGCGGGCGCTCAGATTTTCACCGATTATTTAGCACCTTTCCAGTCGTCGGGGTGACCTCGCGACGCGTTGTTCGGATCGCAGAGCCGGGCGCGGCACGCTCAAAAAAACCTTCCAGAGATGTGCGTTCAGCGCGCCTTTCAGGGCCGGCGCCGCGGGGTCGAGCTGGCTCGCCCCCGTTGGGCGTCGCCCTCCGGGGACGAATCCGGACCCGAAGGGCGAGCCGCCCGGGTCTGAGCTGACCGCATTCGGCGCGGCGACCGATTGTCCCCGCCGGGAATTGGCACTACTCGCGCTGGTCGATGAAGAGCGTCGGATGGGCCCAGCGTCGCGCCGAGCTTTCGCGCGTCGTCCCGTTGCTCACCCGGGTCGTCCCTGCGCTCTGGCTCGCGCGCCGGCGCGGCGCTGAGTCGATTCTACACGCCATCTATGCCCGAGCTGCCGAGCGGCCGGCTGCGCCCGCAGTGCTGTTTGCCGATAGCCGCACCTCGTACGCCGATCTCGTGGCTCGGGTCGATCGCTGCGCAGCCTGGCTCGAGGGCGAGGGCATTCGCGCGGGCGATCGCATCGCACTGATTGGCTTCAATTCGCTCGACTACGTGGTTGGCCTGTTGGCCTTGGCCCGCCTTGGCGCTCCTGCGGCGCTACCGAGCCCTGAGCTCGACGGCGCGTTGCTCACGCGAGCGCTCGAGCGTGCCGGCTGTCGCGCCGTCTTGGTCGAGGCGGGGCTGGCTGAGCGGATCGAGGGCCGCCCGGAAGTGCGCGTCTTGAAGTATGGGGACCAGGCGTTTCGCGCTGCAGTCGAGCGCGCTCCCGCGCGACCGACGTCGTCGTTGCCCGCAGGGGGCGAAGCCGATTTTGCTTACGTCTACACGTCGGGCACGACAGGTCTCTCGAAGCCATGTCGCGTCAGCCATCGGCGCGCCTTACTGGCGGCGGTCGCGTTCTCGCGGCTCGTGCACGGGCTCGAGGCGGACGACGTCGTGTATTGCCCGTTGCCTTTGCATCATTCGAGTCCGCTCCTACTCGGGCTGGCCGCGAGCCTCGTGAGCGGCGCAGCGCTCGCGCTACGACCCCGCTTCAGCGCCAGCGCGCTGCTCGAAGATGTGCGCGCGTTCGAGGCGACGGTCCTGCTCTATGTGGGCGAACTGGGTCGAGCCTGGGTCATGCAGCCTGCGCGGGACGACGATCGCCGGCATCGTCTCCGGCTGCTCGTCGGGAACGGAATGCATGCTTCAGTTTGGGCAGAGTTGCAGCGTCGCTTCGGGGTGCCCGAGGTGCGTGAGTTCTACGCGGCGAGCGAGTTTCCCGGCGCCATCGTCAACTTGACCGGCAAGGTCGGCAGTTTGGGCCACTTGCCGCTCGCGCGCCTGCGCGGCTATCGCCTGGTGCGCGTCGACGCTGAAACGGCGGAGCTGCTGCGCGATGCACAAGGACGCGCGATCCTATGCGCGGACGACGAGCCCGGCGAACTCGTGCTCGCGCTGCGCCCTCGGCCCGGACAGCCCACCGGAGACTATCTCGGCTACCACGGCGAACCCGCGAACGCGGATCGGATTGCGCGCGACCTGTTCGTCCCTGGCGACGTGTACTGTCGTTCGGGAGATCTGCTGAGGCGTGACGCCGAGGGCTACTATTACTTCGTCGATCGCCTGGGCGACACCTTTCGTTTCAAGAGCGAAAACGTCTCGACTCGTGAGGTCGAGGAAGCCTTTACTGGGTTGCCCGAGGTGCGGGCGCTGTTGGCTGTCGGCGTGCGCGTGCCAGGCTTCGACGGCAAGCTTGGGCTGCTGGTGCTCGAGGCTCCGCCCCAGTTTTCGGTCGAACCATTAGCGGCGCGCTTGGCTGCGCTGCCCGCGCACGCCCGCCCCTGCTTCGTGCGCATTGTCGGCGAGCTGCCGGTCACATCCTCGCTCAAATACAAGCGGGCCGAATTGGCGCGCCACGGCGTCGATCCGCAGCAGGTCTCGGACCCCCTCTATTATCGCGAAAAAGACGCCTACCGCCCGCTCGATGCCAGCGCCTTCGCGCGGATCGTTCGCGGCGAGCTGCGGTTCTGAGCGTCGGCGCGTCGACGCCTGGCACAAAGCTTGTGTCGGACGCTCGGTTTCCTCCAAGATGCGGCCGATGTGGCGTTCTGCGAGTGTCCTTGCCTGCGGCTTGGCGCTGGCCTGCCTTGCGGCGGGCTGCCATGGCAAGCGAGCCTCTCGCGGGCCGGCGCCGTTGCCTCCCCTGCGCGCGGTGAGCTGGATGGTGCCGCTAGCGGTGCCGGGGTTTGGCGAGGCGCGGGTCGCGGTGCCGCTCGGAGCGGTGAGTCCGCGACCCCTACTGTTGGCGCTGCACGGCGACGCCGATCGACCCGAATGGCAGTGCGGCAGCTATCGCAGCGTAACGCATGGCAAGAGCTTCGTGCTGTGTCCACAAGGCGCGCCCCGCCCGGATGGGCGCTTCACGCTCGGCACGAGCCTCGACACCAAGCGTGAACTTCGCGCGGCGCTGCCCGCGTTGAAAGCCAAATTTGGCCGCCATCTAGCGCGCGGCAGCGTCGTGTTGAGTGCGCTCGGGCCCGCGGTCGACATCGCGCTCGAACTCGCGCTCGAAGAGCCGAGCTTCTTCGCGCGCTTGGTGCTCGTCGATGGCTCGTTAGCGCGCCTGACTCCCAATTTTTCCGCGCGCTTTGGCGAGATGCAGGGCCAACGCGTGCTCATCGTGTGCAGCGAGGCAACCTGCGAAGCGGACGCAGAAGTGCGAGCTCGCTCGCTCCGCCCGGCGGGCGTGGACGTCCACCTGATTCGGCGAGAACACGGCGGCGGCATGGACGCAGAGGGCGTCCTGCTGATCGCGAAGGAGTGGGCGTGGCTCGTTTCCGGAGATGCGCGCTTCCCTCGCTAGCTCACGTTCCGACGCTAGGCCTACTCGCCGGGAGCGCTGCTCTGGCCGCGCTGGCGTGTGCGCGGATCGACACCCCCTCGCTCGCGCGGCCCGCATCGAGCGCGACCCCCATGGCGCCCAGCCGAGCTCCGTCGCCTGAGCCCGCACTCGGCGTGAGCGACGCTTTGGCGCCGCCGCCAATCCCAACGGTTCCCGCGTCCCCTGCGCTCAGTGGCGAGCCCGTCGTTGCGTTAGAGGTGGCAGGATTTCGAGCGGCGGTGCTCGCCGTGCCCATCGGCAGTACACGCGCGCGGCCTGTGGTTGTCGCCTTGCATGGCAATTTCGATCGTCCAGAGTGGCAGTGCGAAGTGTGGCGCGCGATCGTCGCTGCGCGGGGCTTCGTGCTGTGTCCACGCGGTACGCCGCGCCGCGACGTGCCGGCGAGCTGGGACCGTTGGGAATACCGCTCTTCCAAGGCGGTTCGCGACGAGATTGAGGCGGGGCTCAGCGCGCTCCGTGCGCGCTACGCAAACTTTGTCGCCGAGGGGCCGCTCGTATTGATCGGGTTTTCGCTCGGCGCAATCTATGGGGCGCCGCTCGTGCTGGCCGAACCCGCGCGGTTCCCCCGTGTGGCCTTCATCGAAGGCGGCCTCTCCGCGTGGTCGAGCCGCGCAGCCCAAAAGTTCCGCGCAAATGGCGGCGAACGCCTGATCCTCGCTTGCGGACAGCCGGATTGCCTCCTCAAAGTCAAAGCGCTCGGGCCCGAGCTAACGCGTGCGGGACTTCCGACCGAAGTCGGCGGCACCGCCAAAGCAGGCCACGCCTACGACGGCGACGTCGCTCGCGTGCTCGCCGAGCGTTGGGACTGGTTCGTGGCAGGCGACGCGCGTTGGTTCGACTGACGCCGCCGCGCGTCGTCGAGGGCTAACCGTACTTCTGAAACAAGCGTTCCACGAGCGAGACATAACTCTGCATCGCGGAGTCCTTCGAGACGCCCTTCTGCCCGGCCCAAGCGTCGTACTTGGCGCGACCCTTGAAATCCAACATGCCCGGGCGCGCGCCCTGCACATCCCCCTGAGTGCCCTGCTTGAAGAGGGCGTAGAGCTCGAGCAGCTCACTCGAATCCGGCGTGGTCTTCAGTCCCTTGACGCGCGCTTGCGCGCTCGCAAAATCCTCGGCTAGTGGCATCGGCGATTCCTCGGCGGGCAACTTAACGCAAGCTGCTCGGCGAGGTCTACGCAAGGCTCGGACGGGCGCGGGGAGGCCCGCCTCCGCAGCGCAGCCCGCAACAGGGGCGGAGCCGCGAGTTGCGCCCCAGCGCCTCCAGACGCAAACTCGACCCGATGGACGGTGTTGGGGGATGACTCGAATCGCGACCATGATGCTGGGGACGCGCACGTTGGGACTCGCACTGAGCCTTACGGCGTGTAGCTTCAAAACGGGCGGGCTCGCCGACCTCGCTGATACCGCTACCTACCTCAACTTCCCAGGCACCCTGCAGATGGTCGGCCCGAACTTCAAGGATGTGCGGTTCGACACGAACTTGAATTTCAACGACTACATTCTCGGCTTGCGTGATGGCAACGAGCTCATCCTGCGGCCTAACGGACCGGGCGCGCCGTGCTCAGCCGGTCCCGCCGTGGCGTATGTCACCCGCCAAGACGAAATTTGGGGTCCCGATCTGCCGTACACAGTTCCTTTCCTAGCAGGGCGCGACACGGACGGGCGTGGTGAGCTCAAATTCGCGTACGCCGATTGTGCGGTGTGGTCCAGCGGGCTCCTGCATTCGGAGCTCGCCCCGTTCGTATACGGCATCAAGGCCTTCCTGGTCCGCGACGCGCGCGACGACGGGGATGCGCTCGCGATTGTCGATCCTTGGCAGCGGACCGTGGTCGAGTTGGCGCGCGGGGTGAAGGCGTTTTCGGTGGCGCCCGCGATCGGAGTCTGGACTTTGGAAGGTTCTGGCTTGTTTCTGCACGACTTTGCGGCTTCGAGTCAGCTTGTCTGGCCAGGGGTCACCGACTTTCTCGCGGTGGGGCCTGGCCCGGTCTTTTTGGGCGGGACAAACCTCATCGCTTTCGATCCGCGCAGCGGAAGCTACTCAGGGTTGGCTCGAGATGCCTGCCAGCTTAGACCTGACGAAAGCGGGCTCGGAGCCATCTTTCTGAGTCCCTGTGCAGAGGGACAGTTGAACTACTATGATGGAGCGCACGTCTTTCTGTTGGGTGAAGCTGGCGCCGGGGTTGCGGCTCGCGTCAGTCCCCCTCAGACGACGATCGACGACCACGTACTCGTGCTGAGCCAAGCCAGCGAGCTGCCGGCTCTTGATGGGCGTTGGGTCGGGACACTCTCCATGGGCCGCCTGCAGCAGGCCGTGAACGGACGCGTCGCGCTCGAGAAATGGGGAGACGCCGCGCTTTGGCCGGAATCCAATCGGTTCCGCTTCGATCCCAACCAGCCGCCCCGATTCATCGCGGACTTCGACGGCCTCTCTGGTCGCCTCGTTGAGGCGAACTCCGGCGCATCCCCCGTGCAACTCGCTGACGATGTTTCCGAGTTCGACGGAACGCTGGCCATCGTTGGACTACGCTCCGGTCAGGGTAAGCTGCTCGCCGCGTACCAAGCCGCCACGCGGGAACTTGTCAGCGACGTGTCGAGCTTGGCCAACGCCACATGGTACTCCTACGCAGCCGGGGACGGTTTAGGCGTCACGCGCGACGCCGCAGCGGGTGGCACCCTCGAATACGCCCTCGCGAGCACGCAGGATTGGTGGAGTGCTTCCGTCTCCACGTTTCAGACCGTGCAGGGGAGCGTGGTGCCAGAATCTGTGAGGTGGCTCCCCTTCGGCGCTCTCGGCTACCTGCACGACTTCGACGCAAGCCTCAACCAGGGCACGCTCTCGGTT
>JAEUAF010000426.1 GCA_019695485.1 Sorangium sp. | reverse complement strand
TGTCGGCGAGCTTCCATAAGCGCGGAAATCCGAGCGGCCCGGCGTGACCGCGTAGTTGGCCACCATTTTGGCGGCGTCGGACGATCTCGTTCGACCGCACCAATAAGAAGGGCCCGGAGTCACTACCTCCGAGCCCCGGATCGCCGCGAGTGGACGCGTTCGACGAGGCAGTTGTCGCACGAGTCCGCCGCGGTGGTCGAGTTCCCTGCGGTCGCGCTCGCGAGTGGACGATCTGCGGCTGATCCAATGTGTCGATGACCGGTGCCGGCGCCCGTTTTATCTCTGTCGCCCATGCGATCGTGGGCACCAGTACTGCCCCGATGGCCGGCATGATGCTCCCCGTGCTGCCCGTCGCCACGCGACGAAGAGGAAGCACTGGCAGAAGCAGTCAGCCAAGAAGAAGACATCTGTGCGTACGCGCAGGTGGCGCGCCGAGCAGCGCAAAATAGAAACGGACACGGGTAGTCGAAAACTTGGCCCGACAGCGATGGTGTCTGTCGCGGAGCGCTCTGCCGCCATGGAGGAGGCCGTGCCGCGCCGCGAGGAAACACCAAATGGAATCGATCTGGATGGGGATCTCGCCGGGCCGTGCAACGACGCGAGTCGTCGCTCTTGCCGGACCGCACGATCCGATTTTGAAAGCACAATTGCGCCAGGATCCTGCACATCCGCGAGCGATGGCGACACTTCTGGAAGCCATCGCGCTGTGGCAAGGGCAGCCAGTCCGCGCTGCGCTGTGTGCGGACGGCCCGGGGTTTTCGTCCGCCTCGACTATCTGTCGCGAAGCGTTCGTGGACGAAGGCAGCGCCCTCTACACTCTGGTCTGGGCGCCGGCGGGCGCTCACCGCCGACGTCGCCACCGATTGGAAGGCTTCGGCAACTTCGGAGACCTCGAGCGGGTTGTAGCTGAGGCGGTGGCACGATGATCAGCGAAGACGTTCGGGCTCGCATTCGCCGGCTCTTCTTCGCCGAGCATTGGAAGGTCGGCACGATCGCGGCCGAGCTCGGCCTGCATCGCGACACCGTCGCTTGCGCGGTCGACACGTCGCGTTTCAGCAACTGTCGCTTTCGCGGTCAGGCACTCATCCTGGATCCGTACCGAGACTTCGTACGGGCGACGCTCGAGCAGTACCCACGACTGCGGGCGACGCGGCTATTCGAAATGATCCAGGGCCGGGGCTATCAGGGTACCGTTTTCCCGCTCCGACGCTACGTTCGGTTGATTCGGCCTGTGCCGATTCGAGAGGCGTTTTTCCGCCTCAGCACGCTCCCAGGCGAGGAGGCGCAGGTCGACTGGGGCTCGTTCGGGAAGATCAGGATCTGCGGCGCCGAGCGTGCCCTGTCGTGCTTCGTGATGGTGCTGTCGTGGTCGCGCGCGACCTTCGCACGCTTCACGCTCGACCAAACGCTCGAGAGCTTCCTGCGCTGCCATGTCGAGGCGTTCGAGACGTTCAAAGGTGCACCGCGCTCCGCGCTGTACGACAATCTCAAGAGCGTCGTCCTCGAGCGCCAGGGCGACCTCATTCGATTTCACCCGCGCATCCTCGAGCTAGCCGGGCACTATCACTTCGCCCCGAAGCCGGTCGCCGTCGCGCGGGGCAACGAAAAGGGACGCGTCGAGCGACGGATCAGGGACCTCAGAGAATCGTTCTTTGCGGCTCGGTCGTTCGGCACTCTCGCGGACCTCAACCGCCAGCTCGACACCTGGCTCCAGGACATCGCCCACCAACGCAAGGTCCCAGGCCAGGCTGAAAAGCGTGTTGCCGAGGCGTTCATCGAGGAGCAACCAAGGCTCCTGCCTCTGCCTGAGCATCGGTTCCCAACTGATACGATTAAGGCCATCTGTTCGGGCAAAACACCCTACCTGCGCTTCGACAAAAACGACTACTCCATCCCACATACCCTGATCAGAAGGCCGCTCACCCTTGTCGCATCCGAGTCTGTCGTGCGAGTGCTCGACGGCGAGGTCGAGGTCGCTCGACACGCTCGCTCCTGGGGCGTGCGCCAGCAGATCGAAGATGAGCAGCACCTCGCTGCCCTCGGCGCCGACAAGCGCAAGGCGCGCGATCACCGCGGACGCAATCGGCTGTTTGCTGCCTGCGCCGCCGCCGATCCGTTTCTCGCCGAAGTCGCTCTTCACGGTGGTCATCTCGGCGGGACCACCAGTCGCTTGCTCCGGCTCCTTGACCAGTACGGGGCTCGCGAGCTCGACGCCGCGCTCGCGGCGGGCCTAACTGCGACGCCCGCACCGCTCAGGAGGCACAGCGGCGCGGCGCGTTCGCCGCCCAGTCCGTTGCACATGTTCTCGACCAGCGCCGCCGAGCGCGAGGCGCCCCAGTGCCCATTGACATGTCAATCTCGAGCGACCCGCGCGTGCAAAGTCTCGTCGTCACTCCGCATTCGCTCGCGCGTTATGACCGACTCGGTGATGCCTCGGATGCGGCAGAAAAACAGGTAAATCCGTGACCGAGCGGGACCTTCGAGCGCTGCTCCGCGCCCTCGGCTTGTCCGCCACTGCCGATGGGCTCGACGATCTCATCGCCCTTGCCACCAAGAAGCGATGGAGCCCGGTCGAGCTCTTCGAGCAAGTGGCCCTCATCGAGGACAAGGACCGCGCCCAGCGCGGTCTCGAGCGCAGACTCAAGCGCAGCCGTCTCGAGCGCTTCAAACCCATGGCTGACTACGACTGGAACTGGCCAACCAAAATCGACCGCCCCTTGGTCGAGTCCGTCCTCCGACTCGACTTCCTGGAAGAGCCACGAAACGTCGTGCTCGCCGCGGCCCAAGGGCTCGGTAAGACCATGATCGCACAGAACGTCGCCCAACACGCCGTGCTGCGCGGACACGGGGTGCTCTTCATCTCCGCGGCTCAACTACTGCTCGACCTCGGCGCCCAAGAGTCCACGCGAGCGCTCGAGCGCAGGTTCCAACACTACGCCAAGATCGGACTCTTAATCCTCGATGAAATCGGCTTTCTCAACTTCGACAACCGAAGCGCCGATCTCCTTTTTCAAGTCATCAGCCGGCGATACGAGAAGAAGAGCACCGTCCTCACCACCAATCTCGCTTTTCGAGACTGGCCCACCATCTTCCCCAACGCTACCTGCGTCACCGCCCTCATCGATCGCGTCGTCCATCACGCCGACGTCATCGCCATCGAGGGCGAGAGCTACCGTGCACGCGAGGCCGACGCTCAAGCCAAGGCTCGCCGCGCACGCAGAAAGGAACAGCCCGAGCCAGACGCGGCCTGACCGTCACCAACCCCAGAGCAGCCCGCCCGTGACTTCGTCGCGCGCGGGCTGTTCAGATTTAGCCGGAAAATCAAGCTCGCCAACAGAGGCGTCGATAACCGGCAGCCACACGATGATTGGCGCCCTGCCATACATGGCGCCGGAGATGATCCAGAACCCGCGCGCGACCGGAACGCCATCAGATGTGTGGGCGATCGCCGCTATCGCCTACGAGATGCTGTCGGGTCAGCGACCATTCGGGACCGGTCTCGTCGCAGTCCCCAATATTCTGGCAGGCAAAATTCCTGCGCTGCCGCAGGCGGCCAGCCGCCACCAGTTTGCTCCGCTGGGCAAGGAGCTGTTCGACTTACTCGTGACCTGCTGGACGGTTGATGCTCAGAATCG